>WQTB01000238.1 GCA_009786495.1 Treponema sp. | reverse complement strand
AAATTGTACCATCCGGGATTATTAATTCTGTACTGCTCTTCACCGTCGGGCGATAAAAAATAAATTGCGTCAGCGTCGCCGACAAAGACAATAAAATCGCCGTACCGCTGCACAAGCGAATTAATCTGGCTCCTTGTCTGAAAGTTCCATATTTCTTCCCCGGATTCAAGCGAAAGAGCGTAAAGTTTTCCGTCCTTGCAGCCAAAGTAAACTTTGTCTTTATCAGCGTAAGGAATTGAATTTATTTCAGCGCCGCTTTTGAAAACCCAGCGCATGTATCCGCTTTCTACATCAAGCGCGTAGAAATTGCCGTCATATGATCCGAAATAAATTGTATCACCGATAACCAAAGGCGGATTAAGAGACCTGATTGTTTCATCCGTTGATTGAAGATTTATTTTCCATTTAAGGCCGAGCGGCGGCGTTATCCGCGAAACGCTTGCCCCCCTTCCGCCTTCTCCGCGGAACTGAACCCAGTCGCTGCTGCGCGAACAAGCCGGTAAAAAAAAGCAAAACAATATAACGAAGATCACGCAAAAGCGTAAAGACGCAGGAGATTTCATAAATATGCCAACCCCCTTAAATTAATAACGCGTATAAAAAAGCGGTGAATCCCTTTCTTTTTTACTGCCGTTAAAATATTTTTATATTCCAATCTTAATAAATTAAATTTATTTTCAGGCTCGTAAGGATCAGCAAATTCTTTCCAGCGAATTTCTGAATATATATCAGCGAAATTCTTAAAATATGAAACCGCTTCGTTCATTTCCGGTACAGGCGTCTTTTTGTTTCCGCGTGAACTTCTTCCGGTAAAAAACAATTCTGAATATTCATGCGCGGTTTTTGAAGCGGGCTTGATCGGGCTGCCGTCAGCGGCAAGACGGGCAAGAAGAAGCAGATACAGGCAGCGCGCGCGGCTTCTGTAATTTCCTTTTTGTGACCCAAGATACAAAACAAACTCTCTGCCGTAGCGCAGAGCGTAAGCTAGGACAACAGCCGCGGCCAGAAGAATAAGCGCAGCCCTGCCTGCCGCCTGCCATGGAAACTTACGAACCTGCGATAAAGTTCTGTTTTCATCGAGTATCGGAATAACAACATCCCAGCTGCTTATGTCTCCCGCGCCAAGGGGCGGAATCGCGAAAGATGTCGCTTCAAAATCGATCCAGCCATAATCGGGGATATAAAACTGCGTCCATGAATGAGCGTGAGCGCTTGTCACCATGTAAAGATTCTGGAAAGGGAACTGCTGTAAAAAAGGAATGCCGCGCCTTAATACAATCAATCCGTCTATATGGGCCTGCGTCTGAAGACCTTCAGCCGCAAGGTAGCCTGTAACAACCCGCGACGGAATTCCGGCAAGCCGCCCAAGAAGCGCGAGGGTGTTGGAAAATTCAACACAGTCGCCGTCTTTAGTGACAGAAAGAAATTTCTTTAATGCGGAAATTGAATAATCATCGTTATATGACAAGTTGTATTGAAAATCAGAAAAACTTGTAAGTATGGCGATGATATTTTCCATATACTCATTGCCGGTTCTTCCGCCAAGTTTTGAAAAGAAATAAGTTAAATATCCTTCGTTTCCGGTAATTTCCGCGCGGTTTTCACTCCACANCTTCAGCGCATAATCTAAATAATTTTTAAAAATTNCCATGTCTTCGTTTTCCAGCGTAATTTCCAGATACGGAGCAAGCGCGGTTTTTTCGCGTTCTGTAAAATAACGGGTCGGATTATTTACAAGTAACAGGGGATCATCAACGTGAATATCCGACACTGTCTGGTGAATATAACGCAGGGGGCCTGCGTTTTCATTTAATATAACAGGATCAGCGGACAAAGGACGCCATTGAAAATATTTTTGCCGCAGGATGGAAAGCGAATAGATTTCGTTTCTGATCCTGTTGTAATCATACTCGCGCTCCGAATTATACCATGTTACAAAAAGCCTTTGACTGCTTATCTGGTTTACAGATTCCTGCGGACTTGATAGGAAACCTTTTTCGGGATCAAGCTGACCGCGGAAACTATCGCCCATATAAACAGGCTCATTTTCAGACACAACGATTTTAACAAGATACTGACGGCTTTCCCCTGAACCGTCTGATGTTCCAGGCCATTCATGTTCAGAAACGCCGCGGAGCTCTCCACTCTCTCCCCCTTCTTCACTTGCCGGCAACGTTCTTCTGCCGTTACCCCTTTGGGGCATTCCGCGTTCAGCGTCCGAAGGCTGTATCCTTTGCGGTATACGCTCAGAAACAAGATTGTCAACAATCATATTTTTAACGAAATCAGGCGGAAGAAGGGCAAGCGCAATTACAAACACAGCGGCAGCGGAAAGAAAAAAAGCGATACCTTCCTTCCATGCTTTTACGCGGCTGTTCAGATTTAAAGCAAGATACACTAATGCGCTGTGCAGAAAAAATACTGTGAACGTCCATACAAGGATAAACTGCGTAAGAGACGCGCTCTCGCCCGCGACTTCTTCTCCCGAGCGCGAAAGAGCCAAAAGCCGCAGGCATATTAAAGCAAGAAAGAAAGGTTCAAAAGCCGTTATCTTTGCCCATCTTGAATGAACAGGCAGTTGATCTTTTCTGAACATCAGCATGGTTAAAACAAAACTAGTTAAGCCTGCGGTGAACGCGATAAACGCGTCAGGGCTGAATCCGCCAATAATAATTGAAACCAAAATCAATGCAGTAAAAGCAAAAATTAATTTTTTAAAAACAGTATCACGCGCCGCGGGAACGAATGCGATAATTCCCATCGCGGGCACAATGATAAACCATTGTATAATTCCGACGCGATCAAATGAAACAGAAATACCGGGATGAATAAGAATCAAAATAAAAACGCTGAGATATAAAAAAAGCCTAAGTAAAAATAAAATTACCGAAGATTGATAACCCAGCTGATAATTATTTTTTTTATCTGCGTTCATTCATTAATCCCCGTTTAAAATTTTACCTTCGCGTAAAACACATCAGCTTTACCCGCAACGCCAATAGGTT
>WQTB01000237.1 GCA_009786495.1 Treponema sp. | reverse complement strand
TTTTTCAAAAAGCTGCTGCTGAAGCGTAATTGTCGCAGTAGAAATAATTACTTTTTCTTTATTCGCGCCGGCAAAGTGCATTGCTGGAAGCAGGTACGCAAATGATTTACCGACTCCCGTTCCAGCTTCCGCCATAACAAGCGCGTCTTCGTTGAATCCGCTTATAATTAACGAAAGAAGATCAAGCTGCGCCTTTCTTGGTTCGTAAGACGAAAGTTTTTCCGCGACAGAACCGCCGTCGCATAAAGCGGAAATTATTTTTTCAGCGTTTAATTTCTGCATTCCGGGGATTTTTAAAGACTTGCCGCAAGAAGCGCCATAACTTTCGCGTCCCCTGTAATATTTTCCAAAAGAACGTACTCATTCGGCTGATGCAGGGTTTCGTTTGTTTTTGTCCACACAGCGCAGTCAATGCCTATATTTCGAAGGCTGGCTGCCATGGTGCCGCCGCCGATTCCCACAGGATACGGGTTTACTTTATAAATTTCCGATACTGCTTTGCTCAAGGCTTGCACAATCGCGCTGTCTTTCGGCGTAGGTTTTGATTCGCTTGACTGACATACCGATGTTTCCACTTTTACCTTGTATTTCTTTTCGATTTTCGCCTTTATTCCGTTAATTTCAACTAACACGGATTTTACAGGATAACGCGGAAGAATTCGCATGTCCATGTAAAAAACATCTTCGCCGGGGATTGTGTTGATGTTGGGAACATTCGCTTCTTTTTTTGTCGGCTGGAAAGTAGAGTAGTCAGGCGAAAACATTTTGTCTTTATCGCGGTATACAGCGGAAAGTTCGTTATGAAGGCAGAGCGCAAGCTCGCTCCCTGCGATAAATGCGTTTGCGCCTGAGTCCGGCCTTGAGCCGTGAGTCTGCTTTCCGATGGTTGTAAATTTCATCCATAAAATATTTTTTTCCGCTATTTCAATTTTTTCGCCGTTTACATCGCCGCCGTCAGGAACAAGAACGCAATCCTTTACGCTAAAAAGCTCTTTATGATTTTCTACAAGCCAGTTAATTCCGTACACGGAACCCACTTCTTCATCCGCGGCGAATAACAGTTTAATAGTACGCGCGGGTTTCAGTCCCTGCTGAGTGAACGCCATCGCGGCAAGAACAGAAGCCACGAGCCCCTGCTGATTGTCTTCAACGCCGCGCCCGATCAGCCTTGATCCCGGCGCGTCATCTTTTCGCATAACAGTCCACGGATCGCTTTCCCAGAGTTTTTCCTCGCCGGGCGGAACAACGTCAATATGGCTCATGATCCAAAAACAGCCTTCGTTTTCACCTAACGAACCTTCGATTGTCGCAATCAAATTCGGGCGCACTTTTCCTTTCGCCCTGCTGTCGGGAGCGTCGTATCTTTTTAAATCCGTTATGCCGTGGTTTTTAAGCCAGTTTTCAAGGAAAAGGCACTTGTCGTATTCGCCTTCGCCGCCTGAGTCAGGAGAGATCGCAGGATATTTTGTAAGTTCTGTTTCAAGCTCTACGGCGATATCAGCTGATTTGTCTATCCATGTTAAAAGTTTTTCTTTCATTTTAATTTCCTATTTGTTATACGCCATCCAGCTTGTGCTTATAAGCGTTTTTAGATCAGAATGACCGGCCTTCCATCCAAGAAGATCAAGGGCAAGGGAGCAGGACGCGCTGAGTTTTGCAGGATCGCCTTCGCGTCTTTTAACAGTCTTCGCGGGGATTGGTTTTCCTGTCACCTTACGCGCCATTTCAAGCACTTCAGTAACAGAGAATCCCTTTTCGCTTCCAAGATTGACGGTTAAGCTCTTTTCATTTTTTATTAAATAATCAAGAGACATCGCATGACCGCAGGCGAGATCGCTTACATGAACGTAATCGCGTATGCAGGTTCCGTCGTCTCGTATCGTAATCATTTCCGTAAATCTGCATTTCCTTTCTTGCGCCGCAGGCGGTTTCCATTATTACAGGAATTAAATTCGCAGGATTCATCTCAAGACCCGTTATGCGCCCTTTTTCGTCATAACCCGCCGCGTTAAAATATCTGAGGCACGCGTAACGGATTTTTTTTAATTTATCGTACCAGCTTAAAATGCGCTCGATTTCAAGCTTTGTAAAACCGTAATAATTTTCAGGCTGCAGCGGATGTTTTTCGTCAATGGGAAGATACTGAGGCTCTCCGTAAACGGCGGCGCTTGAAGAAAAAATAATATTTTTAATTCCAGATTCGCATGCCGCGTTTATTATATTGACAGTTCCGCATATATTATTTTTTGAATATTTTTCAGGATTGATCATTGATTCGCCCGCCGCCTTGGACGCGGCAAGATGCACAATTGCGTCAAAAGAGCGGCTTTTCATCGCGCAAAGCATACCCTGATAATCGTGAATGTCCCCGTGAATAAATTCTGCNTNNTTAAAAAGATTTTCTCTAAGCCCGCTTGATAAATTGTCAAAAACANCGCATCGNGCGCCGCGATCCAGAAATTCCCTTGTTACATGACTGCCAATATAGCCGGCTCCGCCGATTACTAATATGTTCATGCGGACATTATAACAGGGAAAAAGGATTGGGTACAGTAAGATAAAAACGTTAATTAATATTGATTCATTTTTCCAGCTTTTTTACAGTTTCTTCCCATTCATGCGTTTTTATTTCGATTTCTTTCGCGCATTGTGAAAGTTTTTGTTTTACTTCCCTTGTTTTTTCGCCGTTTGAATAAACGTCAGGAAGCGCAAGTTCAACTTCAAGATAAGTCTTTTTTTTCTCAAGCTCTTCAATTGTTTTTAAAAGTTCCGCTTCCTGTTTTTCAAGTCTGCGCGCCGCAGCCTGATTCTGCTTGTCAATTACGCGTTTTTGCGCGCTGTTTACAGCCGGCTCTTCATTAATAATTGCGCGCGCTTCATTGCCGTCTCTTTTAAGATCATTTTTTGTTCTTTCAAGATAATAGGCGTAATTTCCGTAATAAAGTTTCCATGCGGCGGGAATGCCTTCGGATTCCATCTGCGGCGAAAGCCCGAGTGTTTTTGTAGAAAGCTCTTCCATAAAACCGCG
>WQTB01000236.1 GCA_009786495.1 Treponema sp. | reverse complement strand
AAATTATTTCTCCCCTTGCGTTTATAACTTCTGTATGGCAGCGTTTCATCATGCCTTCAATTCCGCTTCTTAATTTTGTTACAACTTCAGTTTTCCAGTTTTGAACCGCCTTCCAGTCATACGATACGCCCTGAACATTAATCCCGAATTTTCCCGCTTCTTTGGCGTGAACATACTGCTTTGCCGAATTTAAAAGCGTTTTTGTCGGGATGCAGCCTGCGTTAAGGCATGTTCCGCCCATGTATTGCTTTTCTATTAAAAGCGCTTTTTTATTTTCATGTCCAAGACGCTCAGCCGCCAGATATCCCGCAGGCCCCCCGCCGATAATTATCACATCAAACATAATTACTCCTTACTGATTATCAACCCGCAGAAAGCAGAAGATCGATATTGGCTACAGCTTCACATAACGCTTTTAAAAACCGCGCCGCAGGCGCGCCGTCTACAGCTTCGTGATTAATTGTCAGGCTAAAGCCGATATGCGGCTCAAAACTGACTGCTCCTGCGTTAGACGAAACAGGCTTTAACTCGATTCCGCATACGCCAAGAATCGCGACTTCAGGAATATTTAAAACAGGCGTAAAACCTGTAATCCCAAGGCTCCCAAGATTTGTGACAGAAAATGTGGAGCCTGAAAGCTCGTCGGGTTTTACGCCGCCGCTCTGGCACGCCGTTGCAAGACGCTTGGCTTCTGATGAAATTTGGGCAAGGGATAAAAGATTCGCGTTTCGTATAACAGGAACCATAAGCCCGCGTTCTGTATCGACTGCGTTTCCAAGATGTACATTATTAAAAATTTTTATAGAATCACCTGTTTTATGCGCGTTCATGTATAAAAAACGCGGCAAAATCCGCGAGACAGCGAATAAAATTAAATCATTTACTGTTATTTTTAAAGACTTAATATCCTCAGGAAGGAAATCAAGCGTCTTTAATCTTGAACGGACATCCTGCATTTTTACGGCATTCGCGCAGGAATTAAGGGTAAACTGCGAGGTTTCAGATAACGACTTGTGCATCCTGTCCGCGATTACTTTACGGATTCCCTTGACTGGCGTTTCTGTATATTCCGGGAGCGCAGAACCGGGAGCGTTAAGTGAAGAATGCGGAGCGTTAAACGAAACATTTATTTCATCTAAAGTGATTCTTCCGTCCAGTCCTTTGCCGTGTTCCTGTAAAATTTCACCGTATCTGGCTTTTGCCGCCGCCGTTAAAGCAGGCCTTTTTTCAAGGGCGGCTGACACATCGCGCTCTATGATTCGCCCCTGCGGGCCTGTGCCTGGCACTGTATTAAGAGGAAGCGCATGGCTTTGCGCAAGATTTAGCGCCCGCGGAGAAGCAGACGAGCCTTGAATATGCGGCGCGGAATCAGGCGTGTGTAATGTAAGGTGAGGAGTGTCAGGAGAAGAGTTGGGATTAAGAAGCGACAGATCAATATCTTCCTTATTATCAACCTTTCCGATGAATCCGATAGCCGCGAATGTTTCCAATTCTTCGCTTTCTTCTCCGATTACGGCGATTGGCGAAAGAACGGGAACGTCATCGCCCGTGTTATGTAAAATTTTTAACACCATGCCGCAGGCTCCGGCGGGAATTTCAAAGGAGGCCTTGTCGGTTTCAACTTCGCATACAGTTGTCTCTTCCGTTACGCGATCACCTTCCTTTACTTTCCAGTCTGTAATGATGCAAGATTCAACAGTGTTGCCNTGCCNCGGCATTGTCAATATATGCGCCATATAATCTCCTTGGGTTTAAGCCTTTTTAACATTAATGCCGGATTCCAGAAGTTCCGTTTCTTCTTTTTCATTTATATAATTATCAGTTAATATCATATCCATCGCAGAAAGCGGCAGCACGTTGATAAAACCGAATTTTCCGTACTTGCTTGAATCTGCGACAAGAACCGTAGTCTGCGCCTGCGTTTTCATCGCTTTAACAATTTCCGCGCCTTCGATTAGGTGCGTAGTCATTCCCCTTTCCCGCGAAAAACCGTCGGTGCCGACAAAGGCAAGGCGCGCGTTTACCCGNGCGATTGTGTCAAGCGCGATGGGCCCAACCATTGATTCAGTTGANCGGCGGAACTCGCCGCCGACCAGCGTTATCTGCAAATTCGGGTACATTCTGGCGTATGAAAAAACGAGAGTGGAATTGGTAACAATATGAATGTCCTGTTTTTCCGCAAGGTAGCGCGCGATAAGNGAAGTAGTGGTTCCCGCNTCGATCATGATTACATCGCCGTCTGAAATAAGTTTCGCCGCGGCTCTTGCAATCGCGTTTTTGCGCTCGGGGTGCGTTTTCTGTCTTTCAAGGATAATCCTGTGCATCGAAGCCGCCGCTCCGCCGCGTTTACGGTTGATCCACCCCTTGTCTTCAAGATCGCGAAGGTCGCCCCTGATTGTAACTTCGGAAAACCCCAAATCGCGTGCAAGCGCGCCTACAGAAACCGTCCCGTCTGTTGAGAGCTTGTCCAGTATGATTTTTTCTCTTTCATTAAGATCGACGCTTACCATCTTTCCCTTTCGATTTACTTTCGTTTCTCTTTCGATTTTATATCGATTTGAAATAAAATACAAGCGAAAGATTTATTAAAAATATAAAAAATTATTGACATNATTCCCAAAAAGTAGTATATTGGTAGCATGATTACAAAGTCTAAAAGATCAGTATCAATTTCTAATGCGATTCTNGAAGAATTGACTATGCTGAAAATTAATATGAANNTTTCCCAATTTATNGATACTGCGCTTGTTTACTATATAAATGAAATAAAAAAACAAAATCGCGCAAAACGCGACATCGAAATAATCAACGCCAATATTACACGCTTTCAAAGAGAAGCTGAGGAAAACCTGGAATTTCAAAATGAACTATGAAAAGAGGTGAATTATACCGCGTCTCCTCTGTGACAACAACAGATACCAAAAAACAAAGGGTGTATGTTGTTGTATCAAGGCAGGAATTGATTGACAGCGCGTACTCAACTGTTGTCTGCGCGCCTGTGTACACAAACTTTGAAGGACTAAGCACGCAGGTTCCTGTCGGCGA
>WQTB01000235.1 GCA_009786495.1 Treponema sp. | reverse complement strand
AAATCCCTTACGGCGATTTCTTTTCCGAGCGTTTCGATAATAAAACAGCCGCCTTTTTTTAACGAACTGTACACATTGCGAAGCACTTTAAAATCGTCGTTCTGATCGGAAAAATATCCAAAGGAAATATAAAGATTTGTTATGGTATCAAAATAGCCGGGGCGCGAAAACTCTCTTGCGTCGGCAAGGATATATTCTATTTTTAAATTTTCATAATCAGCGTCGTCGATTGCCGTGTTAAGAAAACTTTTGGTGATGTCAACGCCGGTTACTTCAAAACCTGTTTTCGCAAACTCCGAACTCATCCTTCCGATGCCGCAGCAGAGATCAAGAATTTTNGGCGGGGATATAAGCGGCTCTTTCCANGCNGAACTGGACGTTTCGCCGTAAAGATTAAAACGCGAAAGACGCGTTACAGCGTCCGCNACTTCCGCGACTTCCGCCCAGTGCGCGTCGTCAAACATAATGGGAGCGAAACGCTCCCAAAATTCAACGTCCTCGAACCACTGCGCGTTGTTTTTCATTATGTAATGTCCGGACGGTATAACCTTTTCAGGCNGCNGNGTCTGTTATCGGATTCAGATAACCTGTCTGCAGGCAGATATTGAATANATGTCTTGTGATAGTCTCTTCCGTTGTTTTAATATTACCGTTGTTGTCACGCGTAAAACGAACGAGATANTCGTTATCCAATTCTTTCAGAATATCGATATACTCTGTATTTCCCGGTACACACCTGATACTATAACGTTTCATACTTTTCATATCGGCGCAATTCAATGCCCTCTTGAGAATTTTCAGCATATTTTTTAAACTTTAAACATGAAAATTCGTATTAAAATGTTTCTTGTTGTCCTTCCCTTAATAATTGTCCCGCTTGTTCTTGCGCAGGTTTCATCATATTTTCACGCGGTAAACGGAGTCACTAATCTTGCAAGGCAGCTTCTNGGTTTCAAACTGAAAGAGCTGGAAAAATTCTCGAATAGTCAGTGGCAGCTTCTTGTCGAAAACGGTTTCGCGGGCAATCCTGACATGATCGAAGCCGCGAAAAAAGCGGTTGAACAATACGGGCGAAGCGTTATCATGAGCGGTTCGGAAGTGATTTTCGCGGCGGAAGGAAGAAACTCAAATCTTGCGATGTCAACTTCGCCGTTGCAGATAACGGCGGACGAAAAAACCGCGCTGATGAATCTCCTTTATGATGAAAATCAGGGGCTGCAGAACGCCGTTATCGCGGGAGAAAAAAGAATTTTTCAGGCGTTTTATTTTACTCCCTTTGACTGGCATATTGTCATAAGCGAAAAAGAGCGGGTTTTTTACAGCGGCGCAAACGCGATTACATTTCAGACTGTCATCACTTTGTTAGCTGCAATAACGGCCGCCGTTTTCATTCTTGCGCTGATAAGCCGCCATTTTACAAATCCGCTTGCCAGAATTGTAAAAACGATGAATGTAATAATCGATACCGCGAATCTTTCGTCAAAGGTTGACGTTGAGTTTAACGACGAAACCGGNGTACTCGCCGTTGCGTTTAACAAAATGACAGAAGAGCTTGATATCGCCTACAGCCAGATAAAACGTTACGCGTTTGACGCGGTCCTCGCGGGGAAAAAAGAAGAGCGCATCCGCCAAATCTTCCAGAAATACGTCCCCAACGACGTNATAGAAAGATTTTTCGCGTCCCCNGAAAAAATGCTTACAGGCGANAACCGCCGCCTTTCAATTTTATTTTCAGATATCAGGTCCTTTACGACAATATCGGAAGGCATGGCGCCTGATGATTTAGTAAACTCGCTAAATAAATATTTCCAGGGCCAGGTTGATATAATTTACGGCAGGAACGGAATTGTCGACAAATACATAGGAGACGCGATAATGGCGTTCTGGGGCGCGCCGGAAAAACACGCTGATGACGCGTTACAGTCTGTTCTCTCGGGCCTTGACATGATCAGCGCCGTTGAAGACTTCAACGAAAGCCAGAGAAAAGCGGGAAAATGCGAATTTAAAATCGGCATCGGCCTTAACTTCGGGGAAGTAACTGTCGGCAATATCGGAAGCGAACGAAAAATGGATTACACGGTAATCGGCGACGCTGTAAATCTGGCTTCGCGCATGGAAGGNCTTACAAAAACATATCACTCNGAAATTTTAATATCCGAAAGTTTATTTGAAGAATTAAGAAAAACATCGCCTGAAAGCGGGCTTCATTACAGGCTTCTTGACACTGTCGCNGTAAAGGGAAAAACAAAAGGCGTCAGNATTTTTACCGTTAAAAAAACATTACAGCAGNGCGAACAAAAAGGCTGGCAATTGCACAATCAGGGAATGAAACTCTACTACACCCGCAGTTTTACGGAAGCCGCAGTAAAATTCAAGGAAGCGCTTTCCTTCCTTCCCGGCGACTTTAACGCGGAAAATCTTCAAAAAAGATGCGCCGATTACGCGATAAACCCGCCGCCTTCAAACTGGGACGGCGTTGAAGTGATGAAGACTAAATGAATTAATTTTTTCGCTAATGTCTTTAATATTAATAAATCTTGTTATGTGAAACCGGATCAGAAGTTTTAATCCGTTAACAGTAAACCTGCGGCTTTGAGTTGATCTTCAAGTTCTCTGATGCGCAGTTCGTTAGCGGAATTTATTGTGTTTATACGGTTAAGCTGCGATGTAAGATTCGTATTTGTTGATGTCAAAGCCGCGTTAGTTGAAGTAAGACTGGCGTTAGCTGCCGTAAGAGTGCTGTTTTCGCCCTGCATCGCGGATATTGTTCTGTCTTTTGCGGCGGCTTCCTGTTCCAGCGCCGCGTTATCCGATCTTAAAGACGCGACAGTTTCTTCAAGTTCGGCAAGACGGCGTTCAAGCCCCGTACCGCCTGATGTAAATGAATCAATTGTTTTTTGCATTTCTGCGATTGTCTGCTCAAGCCGCGCGTTGGAAAGCAAAAGCCCCTGATCGCCTGCGTCGCCGTTCCGGCTGCCGGTTGAATCCGCGGCGCGCCCGATAACGGCTTCCATAAAATCAAGCGACTGATTGTAAATTAATCTTCTTGACTGAAGCGAAACAGA
>WQTB01000234.1 GCA_009786495.1 Treponema sp. | reverse complement strand
ATTTTATTGCCTGAAAAAAGTTTAATTGTAAAAAATATAATTAATGATGTGATTAAAAGCGATACTGTTACATCAAGCAGGGTATGAACGCCAAGATACATTCTGGAAAACGCGACAAGAATTACAAGAAAGAAGAAAACGATTTTCAGCGGAACTTGTTTGATAGCGGCGCCAAGCGAACCCAGTAATGAAGTCGCGCTTTGCGTATGTCCGCTTGGGAACGAATAACCTGTCGCGTGTTCAAGCGCGGAATGCACGGGATTTAATTCAGGATGCGCTATCCACGGACGGTCGATTCTGAAAATTATTTTCATTCCCTGGACAGTGAGCCCTGAAAGCAGATACGTAATGCTGATTCCGTACGCGGTTTTTTTGCTGATGCACCAGAAGATCGCGCAAAGAACAGCTATAGCGACAGTTTCTTCGCCAAGGCGCGTGACAAGCCCGATAACTGTATCAAGAAAAGGCGAACGTATTCCTTCAAGAAATTTCAATAATTCCATTTAATTCTCCGGTTTTTTCCAGTTTTTAAAAGTCTCTAATGATTTTATCATATTTTCTATCAGCGTTCAAATAATTTTTTTAATTCTTCGTGAGACATTCTTGCAAGCCATGATTCGCCTGATTTAACCGTCATATCGGCAAGTTCTTTCTTGCTTGAGATCATCGCGTCNATTTTTTCTTCAAAACTGTTTTTGGTGATTAGCCTGTGAACAAANACNGTGCGTTTCTGTCCGATGCGGAACGCGCGGTCTGTCGCNTGATTTTCCACCGCGGGATTGTACCAGAGATCATAATGGATAACGCGGCTTGCCGCNGTCAGATTAAGCCCGAGACCTCCGGCNTTTAAACTGATAAGCATTATCCGCGAACCNGGATCATCCTGNAACCTGTTAATTGTCATGGTTCGCGTGTTCTGGTTTANTCCGCCGTGGTAAATTAAAGCCGCTTCTCCCAGTTCTTTTTTGATGATGCGGGACAGGCAGTCAAGCGTTTCAACGTACTGGCTGAAGACAAGAACNTTTTCCCTGTTTGCAAGAATTTTNTGAAGAAGCTCGACAAGAAGCTGCGCCTTGCCCGAAAGCTGCGCCAANGGCGGGCTTTCCCCGTCATACGCGCGCGGATGATTGCAAATCTGTTTTAAGGACGTTAAAAGATAAAATATTAAAGACGTGCGTTCTTTGGAAGAAATTTCCTTCGCTTTTTGCATGGATTGTTCCACGACAGTTTCGTATAACGCCGCCTGTTCTTTTTCCAGTACGGCGTATTCATTCGTCACAATTTTTTCCGGCAAATCCCTGATAATGTTTTTGTCTGTTTTAAGCCGCCGCAGNAAAAAGGGCGATGTAATTTTCTGCAAAGCTTCNGCCTGATCTTTATTTCGCATAACTTCGATCGGAACGCGGTAATTTTCCCTGAANTTTTTCGCGTCGCCNAGATAACCGGGAAGGATAAAATCAAAAAGCGAACGTAAATCTTCCAGGCGGTTTTCAACGGGCGTGCCGGAAAGCGCAAGGCGGTATTTTGACTGCAGGTTTTTTACGGTGCGCGATACGCGCGTTTGGGAATTTTTCATTAAATGGGCTTCGTCAGCCAAAAGAAGCGAGAATTTTCTTTTATTAAGTTTTTCGGCGTCGCGCACTGTCGTCTGATATGTTGTAAGGAACGCGTCGCTTTTTTTATCAAAGCGGCGGCCGCTTCCGTGATAAAGCGATACCTTAATTGACGGCGCAAAACGGCTGAACTCTTTTTCCCAGTTGTTAAGAAGGGCAGCCGGAGCTACGATTAAGCAGCCGTCCGCAAGCAGCCCTTCTTTTTTAAGGCGGAGTATCAGCGCGATTGACTGAATGGTTTTTCCAAGCCCCATGTCGTCCGCGAGTATACAGCCGAAACCNGATAATANTAACGAGCAAATCCAGTTGTAGCCGCGAACCTGATANGGCCGCAGCTGCGCGTTTAATTCTGACGGAACCGGAAAATCATGCTCTTTAAAAATATTATCTATATTCTTTTTTACATTAAACGGAAGAACNGTNTCGCCAGTAAAATGCGCCTTTAAAAAATCATTAACGCCGGGAGAAGANGCGCGGGCTTTTTTCAGTAAATGCGAAAATTCACCTGCCTGCATTTTAACAAAACCGTCCCTGAAACGGACNATCGCTTTTTTAAGCTTNACAAGTTTTTCAAATTCTTTAATGCTCATAACATCGCCGCCCACGGCAACCTGCCATTCAAAATCCTGCAATGCGTTTAAATCAAGATAGTGTACGAGCGAATCTGTTTTTCCCTTAACNACGAGCCGCGGCTTTAATTCTCTTGCAAGNGTTTTGGGAAGGTTNACGATCATTCCAAGCCGCGTAAGAAGCGANGACGCGCAGTCAAGAAATGTGACAAGCCGCGTCTCTGACAGCGCGACCTTNCGGCTTGTAAAAAGTTCTTTTATTTCNGGAAGATAGTTTGACAGGGCGACAGGCGCGCGCAGTTTTTCNATGTCTTTGCATTTTGAAAGCGGCGTTTTAACCGCGGCCTGATCGTCATCCGCGGCTGTTATTACATCCATGGAAACTGTAAAATCCAGAATATCATCAGCATTAAAAAGCGAGCCGCTTTCTGCATGCTGTTCCGCCTGATCTTCTGATTTTCTTTTGATCAATTCTTTAATGGTGATCTCGTAACGATAGGCGGTAAAATCAATATGAAGAACGGACAGCCAGCGGTCAATGGTCATCGGAAGGGATCGTTTCGCAGGCGGCGTTATGTCAATAAACATACCCGTAAAAAACATATTTAAAAGTTTTTTATAATCGTTATTCTGAGTATTATTGTCTTCGCGGTAAAAATCATTTTTAAACTGCATAAAATTTTTTCTTACCCATTCGCCGAGAAAAGCGGAAGACAGAATGTCCGCGGCGCTTTGCGCACTGATTGTTTTCCTGCCTTCATGCTGCGAACGCTGCGACAGCTGCGACAGCTGCGACAGCTGCGAACGCTGTTTCCGTTGTTTATCCGCAAGCGTTATGTGAAATACATTGGCGGACTCGAATATTTCACATTCGCGGGACGCGATTAAC
>WQTB01000233.1 GCA_009786495.1 Treponema sp. | reverse complement strand
GCGATGCGCAGCATTCTTTCAAGCGGAGTCACATTGTATTTGTTAAAATATTCGTGAACAGGTTTTGGTCCTGTTATGCGCTCATCAATGCCTGACGCGAAGACAAAACCTTCGCAGCCGTTAAAAAAGCCGCGAAGCTCATCGTCCGTCAGCGTCAGGTAATTTTTATATAAAAGCGCCATCTCTTTTGGAATGTCTTCCATTTCCGGCGGNAGNGCTATGGCTCTTACTTCATGACCGCGCTGAATCAGCTCGCGCGCCGCGGCGCTGCCNAATAATCCTGTTCCGCCAATTAAAAATACTTTCATTTTTGCCTCCGCATTATAGTTATTATTATGTAAAATTATATATAATTATGATAATTTTATCAATCATATTCATGTTTCTTGTTCTTCATTTTTGATCAGAATGTATTCGATTGAATCAACAAGCGCGGCCCGGCTTGCGTCAATTATATCGGCGCTTACGCCGACAGTGTTCCAGCTTCGTTTGCCGTCCGTTGTTTCGATTAATACGCGCACCCGCGCGTCTGTCGCGTCCTTGCCGTCAATAACGCGCACNTTGTAATCTTCAAGNCTGACTTTTGCAAGACATGGAAAAAACCGCGTNAGCGCGCGGCGAAGGGCGCTGTCCAGCGCGCCGACGGGGCCTACGCCTTCGGCCGCGGCGACTTCGCTCTGATTGCCGACAAAAACCTTTACCCACGCGTGGGAACATTCGGTTCTTTCGCCCACAGGGTGTTCGCTCATCACGCGGTACGCTTCGATTGTAAAAAAAGGCGCATAACGTCCCAGCTCGCGAAGAATTAAAATTTCAAAACTCGCGTCGGCTCCTTCATACGCCCAGCCTTCAGCTTCAAGGTTTTTTAATTTTTCAGCTAACGATACTGTAACAGGATGATCCTTATGAAGTTCCGGTTCGATTTTTTTTCCGCGCTGCGCGATTGCCGCCCTTCCGCCGATTTCGCTCATCAGAAGATGGCGGTCATTGCCTACAGCTTCAGGGTTGATATGCTCAAAGGAACGGCTTGTTTTTAAAACGCCGTCCGAATGCATTCCCGCCTTGTGCGAAAAAGCNTGAGCCCCGATGTATGGCATGTCGTCGCTTATCGTTACATTCGCGATTTCTGCGACNCTTCTTGTAAGTTCGTTAATACGGACAAGGTTTCCCCGCGGCAGGCAGCGCAGATCAAGCTTTAGTTCAAGNGAAGGAATTAATGCGGCAAGACAGGTATTGCCGCAGCGTTCGCCGAAACCTGCAAGNGTTCCCTGCACATGGACGCATCCTGCCTGCACCGCGGCGANTGCATTTGCAACNGCGGTGCCGCAGTCGTTATGCGCATGTATTCCNGCAAGTACGGAAGGAAATTTGTTCATTACATCTTCAACNGCGCAGGTAATCCTGTCGGGAAAAGCTCCGCCGTTTGTGTCACATAACACAATCCGGTCCGCTCCNGCGTCAATGGCCGCTTTTACGGAAGAAAGGGCGTAAGAAGGATTACATGCCCATCCGTCAAAAAAATGTTCCGCGTCAAATAAAACTATTCTGCCTTCTTTTTTTAAAAACCCGATTGTTTCAGAAATCATGTCAAGATTTTCTTCAGGCCCGGTTTTTAACACTTCATTTACATGAAGATCCCAGCTCTTTCCGAAGATCACTACATTTTCTGTTCCTGCGTCAAGCAGCGAACGGAGCTGGCTGTCATCTTCCGCCTTAATTCCCTTTTTCCGCGTTGATCCAAACGCGCATAATCTTGCGTTTAACAGTTTNAGCGGCGCGGCTTCGCGGAAATATTCCAAATCCTTGGGATTGCTTCCCGGGTTNCCCGCTTCTATCCATGTAACGCCAAGCTCNTCAAGCGCTTGCGTTACCGCAAGCTTGTCTCTCAGGGAAAAATTAATTCCTTCGCCCTGCGCTCCGTCNCGCAGGGTAGTGTCCAGTATCTCTATGTCCATTAAAGTTGTGTCCAAATNTTTTATTATGCGCGTCATAATTNATGTTATAATATTGAAAGAAAAAAAACTATGACTGTATGCATCGGCGAAGCTGTAATTGATATGTTCCGCAAAAATATTCCGGGTACGGGTGATGTCTTCATGCCGCTGCCGGGGGGATGCTGTTATAACACCGCCATCACGATCGCAAACCTTGGATGCCCTGCCGCGTTCATCGGACGCATATCAAAAAATTTTTTCGGCGATGTTCAGATTAAAAGGCTTCGCATACAATGTAAAAGATGATTTGATTATCCGCTGCGATCAAAATCCCGTTCTTGCTTTTATTAAAACAGAAGAAGGCAGTCAGCCGCAGTACGCATTTTACGAAGAGGGAACCGCGGACAGGCTTC
This sequence comes from Treponema sp., assembly GCA_009786495.1. Next base: position 751 of record WQTB01000233.1, on the reverse strand, counting down.
TTAGCGCGGATGAACTTCCCGCGCTTCCGTCCGGTACAGAGTGCGCAGTCTTCGGATCAATTTCAATGTGCATGGAGCCGGTAGCGTCAACAATTGAATCGCTTCTTGCGAAGTGCCGCAAAGACGGGATTGTAATCGCCTTTGATCCGAATATCCGCCCGTTTATGATTAAGGATCGCATGGCGTACATGAAACGTTTTGAAAAATGGATTGGCATCTGCACAATCGCGAAAATTTCAAGCGAGGATTTTGAGTATATTTATCCGGGCGTAGAACCAGAAGACGCGCTGCGAAAAATTATTAGCCTTGGCGCGGGGCTTGCGATCGTAACGCTGGGTCATAAGGGAGCCGCCGCGCTTCTTTGCCGCGAAAACGGAAGCATTATTGAAGCGCGCGCAAACGGCATTCATATTGACAAGACAGGCGACACAGTAGGAGCGGGCGACACTTTCCACGGCGCGCTGCTTGCATGGCTTCATAAACGCGGAAAATTGTCACATAACGCAATCCTGAATTTAAACGCGGAAGATTTAAATAACGCCCTTTTATTCGCGAACAAAGCGGCTGCGGTTGTCTGTACGCGCTTCGGCGCGCAGCCGCCGTCTTTAGAAGAAATAGAAAATTAATATAAATAGGCATACCCGCAGGAGAAAACATTTTCAGGGTTCGCTAAAATAAAACATTTTAAATAAGAGTTCTTTTTTTTGACAGAAGCATTTTAATGGTTTATACTTTACCGGAAGGGGGATTT
>WQTB01000232.1 GCA_009786495.1 Treponema sp. | reverse complement strand
TCGATGGAATACGGAATGGACGCGTCACTGCCGATTTATTCAGGCGGTCTTGGAATTCTTTCAGGCGATCACATGAAAACTTCATCGGATATGGGGCTGCCGCTTGTCGGTATCGGGCTTTTATACAGACAGGGATATTTCAAGCAAAGGCTGAACGCGGACGGTTTCCAGCAGGAAAGTTATCCTGAAAATGACTGGTACAACATGCCTGTAGAAAGGAAAAACGGCAAAGACGGACAGCCGTTAAAAATTTCTGTAGACCTTGCGGGAAGACAGGCGATTGCGCAAATCTGGGAAGTGAAAGTAGGCCGGTCGTCATTGTATTTGCTTGATACAAATATGGAAGAAAACACACAGGACATACGAAACATAACCGCGGCTCTTTACGGCGGCGACAAAGAAACCCGCATGCAGCAGGAAATTCTTTTGGGCATAGGCGGCATCCGCGCGTTACGCGCATTAGGAATAAATCCCGCGGCTACTCACATGAACGAAGGACATTCGGCTTTCCTTGTGCTTGAACGCGTCCGCGAAATCATGAACGAAAAGAGTTTCTCATTTGAAGAAGCCCGCGAAGCCGTATGGCCAACAAATATATTCACCACACATACGCCGGTGCCGGCGGGAAACGAACGTTTTGAAATCGCGATGATGGATAAATATTTCCGCAGCTGGCCGGAGGTTCTCAGCATTACATGGAAAGACTTCCTCGGTTTTGGAAGGATCAATGTAAACGACGAGCGTGAAACGTTCTGCATGACGGTTCTTGCGCTTAAAATGGCCGCTTACGCAAACGGCGTCGCGAAACTTCACGGCGTAGTGTCACGCGATATGTGGAAAGGTTTATGGCCGGGGCTTCCGTTAAATGAAGTGCCGATAGGTCATGTGACAAACGGCGTTCATACGCGCACTTGGGTATCGTCGGGTATGGTCGATCTTTTAGACCGTTACCTGGGACCGCAGTTTGAAGATAAACCCACAGAACTTTCAATCTGGGAACGGATGGATCGCATTTCAGACGAAGAACTTTGGCGCACCCATGAACGCCGCCGCGAAAGACTTGTCGCTTTTGCGCGCGAACGCATCCGCGAGCAATACGCGCGCACGGGCGCGGCGGAAAGACGCATTCGTCAGGCGGAAGACGCGCTTTCGCCGTATGCGTTGACCCTTTGTTTCGCAAGAAGATTCGCGACATATAAACGCGGCAACCTGCTTCTGCGCGATCCGGAACGCCTGCTTCGTCTTGTAAGAGATCATAATAGGCCAATTCAACTTATTTTCGCAGGAAAGGCGCATCCGCATGATATGCCGGGAAAAGACCTTATCCGCGATATTATCCACTTTGCGGATAAATACGATGTTACAAGCCGCATTGTTTTTGTGGAAAATTATGACATGAGCGTTGCAAAATACCTGACTTCAGGCGGCGATGTATGGCTTAACACTCCGCGCCGCCCGATGGAAGCGTCCGGTACAAGCGGAATGAAAGCCGCGATGAACGGCGTTCTTAACTGTTCAATTCTGGACGGATGGTGGGACGAAGCGTACGCTCCTGAAGTCGGCTGGGCGATAGGCCACGGCGAACAGTATCAGGATGAAAGGCTTCAGGACGACATAGAAAGCAAAGCGTTATACGATCTGCTTGAGCGCGTAATTATCCCGATGTTCTATCAAAGGGGAAACGACGGACTCCCGCGCGAATGGATCAAAATGATGAAAGACTGCATGAAGCAGATTGGACAGTCAATGTCATGCCATCGTATGCTGATGGACTATTCAAATCAATTTTATTTCCCTGCGCTTAAAAATTACCGCCGTTTCAGCAAAGACGATTACGCCGAAGCGAAATCGCTTGCCGCCTACTTCGGCAAACTGCATCAGGAATGGGACAAGCTGAAAATCGTAAAGATTGAATCAAACGCAAAACCTGTTATGCAGCGCGGCGACATGCTGACAGTAACAGCTTTCCTTGATCTCGGCAGCATTTCACCTAACGAACTGCATGTTGAACTGTACCACGGCGCGATTTCCAACCAGACAAGCGCGATTAACGACGCAAGAAAAGCGGAAATGAAATGGATAAAAACGAAGGCGCGCTTAATCTGTATCAGGTTCGCATTGAATGTATCGATACCGGAATGCAGGGGCACACCGTCCGTATAATGCCAAAGCACGACGCGCTGATTCATCCGTACAGGAGCGGTTTTATAAAGTGGGCGTAACGCCCTAAAAACAGGCAGTAACCCAGTCACCTGCCGTAAATTAAAACAGGGAGATATAAAAATGATCCAGCCATCTCAGTCTAAACAGAATCCGTCGGTGCGGCACTTGGATATTATCGCGGCGTTTTTCGTCGCGATACTTGTTATCAGCAACATCGCGTCTTCGGCGAAAATCGTAGACCTTGGAATATCAATTTTTTCGATACCGCTGGTTTTTGACGGCGGCACTTTATTGTTTCCGCTTGTGTATGTGCTTGGCGATGTATTAACCGAAGTCTACGGATTTAAAACAACGCGGCGCGTTATCTGGACAGGTTTCGCTGTTATGGCGCTTGCGGCTCTTGTTTTCTTTTTGTTAGGCGTATTGCCTGCCGAATCATATTGGGAAGAAGAAGCGGGTACTGCCGCGTATAACGCTGTCCTTGGCGGAATGAGTTACGGCGGAATTGTCCTTGCAAGCCTTGCCGCATATCTTGCAGGTGAATTTTCCAACGCAGCGATTTTATCAAAAATAAAAGAAAAAATGAAAGGCCGCTTTTTATGGGTGCGGACAATCGGATCATCTTTGATAGGTCAACTGCTGGATACTGTAATTTTTGTCGCAATCGCAAGCATCGCGGGTGTATTCAGCTGGGAAATTTTCTGGTCCCTTGTTTTAACAAATTATATAATAAAGTGCAGTATCGAAGTGATTATAACCCCGATCACTTATAAAATAGTGCATTTTTTAAGAAAGCAAAACGATATTACAGATCATTAATTAAATTTTTAAAGTATTAAGAAATTTTAAAAAATATTCTTATTTTTGCAACTTTTTCTTGACGTATAAGAAAAGTTGATTTAACATAATAGCAGGCAGATAAAATTAAACTAACAAACTGCCAAAGGAG
>WQTB01000231.1 GCA_009786495.1 Treponema sp. | reverse complement strand
ATGCTGCCTGTGCCGTCATCAATATAATTTAATCTTATATCAAATGACTGTAAAAACCAGATTATTACCGTCGCAAGAAAAATAATTGTAAACGCTCTTTGAATAAAATCTTTCGCTTTTTCCCACATTAATAACAGAACGCTTTTTAAAGACGGAAATCTGTAATTGGGAAGTTCCATCACAAACGGAACGGGAGCCCCCTTNAATACAGTTTTTTTCAGAATGAATCCCGATAATATGCCGAAGACAATCCCCATCACATAAAGCGAGATCATTACAAGCGCCTGGTTGTTTTTAAAAAACACCGCGGTGAATAACGCGTAAATCGGGATTTTCGCGCTGCAGCTCATAAACGGCGTTAAAAAAATTGTCAGTTTTTTGTCGCGTTCGCTTGCAAGGGTTCTTGTCGCCATAATCGCGGGGACTGTGCAGCCGAATCCCATCAGCATCGGTACAAAGCTGCGCCCGGAAAGCCCGATTTTGCGTAACGGCTTGTCCATAACGTACGCGACACGCGCCATGTAGCCTGTGTCTTCAAGCAGCGATAAAAAGAAAAACAAAACGATGATTAAAGGGATAAACATTAAAACCGCGCCGACCCCCGTAAAGACGCCGTCAATAATCAGCGATTGAATAACCGGATTTATTCCAAATGCAGATAACGCGCTGTCAGTGACGGCGCTTAAGTTTTCAATCCCTGTTTCCATTAAACCGCTTAACCTGTTTCCGATAACGCCGAAGGTGAGCCAGAAAACCAGAAACATGATGCCGAGAAACGCCGGAAACGCCAGTATTTTATGCGTCAATACGCTGTCCAGCGTGACGCTGCGTTTGTATTCTTTGCTTTCTCCGGGTTTTACCACGCATCTTCCGCAGACTTCTTCTATAAACTGATAACGCATGTCAGCTAACGCAGCTTCGCGGTCTGTTCCAAGTTCTGTTTCCATTTCCTTTACGGCGTGTTCAATCATGTCAGTTTCGTTTTCGTCAAGTGAAAGGCTTTTTTGTATTTGTTCGTCGCCCACAGCAAGCCTTGTCGCCGTAAAGCGGTTCGGCAGTTTCTGCGTCTGTGCGTGATCTTCAATAAGGTGCGCGATAGCGTGAATTGTCCTGTGAACCGCGCCTGAACAAAAATCGATGCGCTCAGGTTTCTTCCGCCTGCGCGCGGTATCTACCGCCTGATCAGCTAACTCCGCCAATCCCTGATTTTTCGCCGCCGCTATCGGAACAACAGGAATGCCAAGCGCTTCCTTTAACTGCTGAACGTCAATGCTTCCGCTGTTTGCCTGAACTTCATCCATCATGTTAAGCGCAAGAATCATNGGAATCTGAAGCTCTATAAGCTGNGTAGTCAAATAAAGATTTCTTTCAATATTTGTCGCGTCTACAATATTGATAATGCAGTCCGGCTCCTTTTTAATTAAAAAATCACGGGTGATTATTTCTTCGCTTGTGTAGGGAGAAAGCGAGTATATCCCCGGAAGGTCGACAATCGTAACGCCCTTACGGCCTGTTACTTCGCCTGTTTTCTGTTCTATTGTAACGCCGGGAAAATTTCCTACGCGCTGGTTCGATCCTGTAAGCTGATTAAACAGCGTAGTCTTCCCGCAATTTTGATTTCCCGCAAGCGCAATGATCATGCTTGTGCCTCCTCTATTGTGATCTTTTCCGCGTCTTCAAGGCGAAGCGACAGAACATATCCGCGAAGAAACAATTCGATAGGGTCGCCCATCGGCGCGGCTTTTTTTACAGTTATTGCTGTACGCGGCGTAATGCCCATTTCCAGCAGCCGCCGTCTAAGCGTTTTTTCGCCGCCTACAGAAAGTACAACGCCGCTCTTTCCTATTGCAAGGTCTTTTAAGGTCATGATTTCTCCTTATTGGGGTTAGCTTAAACTAACTAATTTAAAGTTAGCCTAAACTAACTAATTTGTCAAGCGTTTNTTAAAATTTTTTTTAAAATATTTTTTTCTTGATTTACAGCCGGTTTCGTACTACGATGATATTATGCACGAATCTGCGGAAAACTATTTAGAGACAATTCTTGTATTAAGCCGCAAGGAAGAAAAAGTCCGCTCGATCGATATCGTTAATGAACTTGAGTACAGCAAGCCGAGCGTAAGCGTCGCGATGAAAAACCTTCGTTCCAAAGGCTATATCNCGGTTGACGGCGACGGCCACATAACGCTGACCGCGAAAGGACGGAAAATCGCGGACTCAATGTACGAAAGGCATGTAGCAATTTCCGACTGGCTTACATTCCTCGGCGTCGACAAAAAAACCGCCGTTCAGGACGCNTGCAAAATGGAACACGTAATGAGCGAAAAAAGTTTTTCCGCCATTAAAAAGCACATTGAAAATTTAAAGAAGTGAGCTTTTTTCCGGCAGCAGCTGCCTTTACTGAGTTTATGCTTGCGTAGATTCGCCGTTTTTGTACTACAGTCTAATTGACTTTACTAAAGCGATATGTTATCTTACTAGTAAGGGTGGCGGGTTCCGCCGAAGTATGGGTTTTTATTTAAGAACGCTTCCATAGGAGAGCTTCTTGTGGTTGTGTTTCTTTGTTATGACAAATATTTTAATTACTAATGCAGAAAACAAATTTAAGGATGGTTCGTATGAGTAGGGATTTATTGAAAAATACAATCCTTGCATTGCTTATGGAAGCGCCGGGGTTGGGAGAAATACAACTGCGAAAAGCGCTTGTTATTATTGATGTCTTGAATCAATCATTTTACGGGAAAGGATTAACAGGTGCTACATATATAAAATATCCTCACGGTCCTGTGCCGGATGATAATTCCTGGCAAGAATTGCAATTCTTGTTAAAAGAAGGCGGTATTTACCGGATTGAGGAACCTGTTGGTACTTGGACGAAACATGCTTATTACTCAAAAGCTGATCCGGATTACAAAGCATTTACCGAAGACCAGATAACATTCATTAAAAGCGCCGCTCTTTTTGCCAGGAAAAATTCCGCTAGGGGTCTTTCTCAGATTACTCATGATGATGTTTACAATAAAACTCCAATGGGAAAAGAAATACCGTTAAGCTCAATGTATACCATTAGAATCAAAGCGCCTCGTAAACTGGATGAACATCAGAAAAATGATATAAGGAGTGCTTTGGAAGCAGATGAA
>WQTB01000230.1 GCA_009786495.1 Treponema sp. | reverse complement strand
TCGCTATTTTTTAAGGACGGGTATTTTAATTACGACAGAACGCGCGTCGAAGACTACGCAAGAGCTCTTGCGTCAACAGGGATCAACCGCGTCTCGATAAATAACGTGAACGTGCGCGCGACGGCGAAACTTCTTATCACCGAAGATTATCTAAAGGAAGCCGGAAAGTTAGCTGAAATATTCAGGCCGTTTGGGATAAAACTGCTTTTATCGATAAACTTCGGCTCCCCCTGGTCTTTGGGAAAACTTCCCACAGCCGATCCGCTCGATCCGTCTGTCGCTTCGTGGTGGAAAGAGCACACGGCTTTAATTTACAAATATATCCCTGATCTTGCGGGCTTTATCGTAAAAGCCGATTCCGAAGGCGAGCCGGGCCCGTTTCAATACGGCAGGACTCACGCGGACGGCGCGAACATGCTCGCAAAAGCGCTTGAGCCTTACTGCGGTGTTGTTATCTGGAGATGCTTTGTTTACAACTGCCAGCAGGACTGGCGTGACAAAACTTTCGACCGCGCGTGCGCCGCGTACAATCATTTTAAACCGCTTGACGGCGCTTTTGACAGCAACGTGATCCTTCAGATCAAATTCGGCCCGTATGATTTTCAGGTGCGCGAGCCTGTGTCCCCGCTTTTCGGCGCGCTTTCAAAGACGCGCCATGTCATGGAGTTGCAGATAACGCAGGAATATACAGGCCATCAGATCGATCTGTGTTATCTTCCGTTTGTCTGGGAAGATATTTTAAAATTTGACGTTGTAAACAATGAAAAGCCCGGGAAACGCCGCATCATGGATATGGTAAAACCTGTTAGCTGCAAAGGTGAGCCGTCCATCGAAGGATTCGCCGCGGTTGTGAATGTCGGGCTTGACATGAACTGGACAGGACACACGCTTGCGCAGGCGAACCTTTACGGCTACGGGAGAATGGCGTGGAACCCTGAGCTCTCCGCGAAAGAAATAGCTGATGAATGGTGCGCCCTGTGTTTTGAAAAAGAAAGCGCGCANAAAATAACAGAAATACTTTTAAAATCATATCCCGCGTATGAAAAATACAGCGCGCCCTTCGGAATATGCTTCATGGTAACGCCGGGTCTTCATTACGGCCCGGGCATCGAAGGATACGAGTTCAGCAGGTGGGGAACGTACCACAGGGCGGACGCGAACGCGATCGGAGTTGACCGCACAAGCGCAGGCACAGGTTACACCGATCAATATTCGCCTGAAAACGCGGCGATTTTTTCCGATACGTCAAGATGTCCGGAAAATCTGATTTTATTCATTCACAGGCTACGCTATGATTATATTATGAAGAACGGCAGGACTTTGCTTCAGAATATTTACGATACGCATTTTGAAGGCTACGACGATGTTGTCTTAATGATGGAANAATGGAAGAGCCTTGAAAAATCGCTTGGNAAAGNAGTGTATAATTCTGTGCTTGCGCGTTTTGAAAGACAGCTTGCNAACGNCCGCGAATGGAGAGATCAAATTAATACTTATTTTTACAGAAAGACAGGAATTAAAGACAGCATGAACCGGAAAATTTACGATTAACGTAATATTACAGCAGAATCTATTACATAATTCCATTTTTTATGATATAATTGCGGAATGGCACAGCTTGGAAAAATTTGGGTTATTTTAAACCCCACTGCGGGNAAGGGTAAGGCTGCAAAACAAAAGCCTGTAATCGAAAAATTCCTAAAGAATTCGGGTCATGACTTTCAAATATTTACAACAGAATCATCGGGACACGCGATAAATCTTATCAGCGGTCTTCCCATAAAAGACGAAGACGTTACTGTCGCGGCNGGCGGGGACGGAACATGCAATGAAGTTATTAACGGACTGCTTGCGCGCCGTCCAAGGTCTTCGGTTCCGCCGCTATTCGGAATTATTCCGATAGGAAGGGGAAACGATTTCTGCGCGACTCCGGGTATTCCCAATAATACTGAAGAAGCGTTAAAAATAATTTTTAACGGAAATATTAAACCGCTTGACGTGGGTTATGTGAAAGGCGGTTTTTTTTCTGACGGCCGTTATTTTATAAACGGAGTCGGAATTGGTTTTGATACCAAGGTNGGTTTTGAAGCGGCGAANATGAAAATAAAATCGGGAATCACATACACAATCGGCGCTCTTATAATGCTCGNGCGTTTNGAAAAATCGCCTGTCATAAAAGTTAAATATGACGACAAGGAAGTAACTCTTGCCGCTGTTTTAGTATCTGTTGTTAACGGCAGACGGATGGGTGGAAGTTTTTTTATGGGTCCTAACGCTATTCTGGACGATGGTTTTCTTGATATATGCTATGTGCGCCATCAGGAAAAAAGATCGCAGCTATTAAACATTTTTTCCCATTATAAAAAAGGAACACAGTCAGAATGTGAAGGCGTGTTNATGAATAAAGCCGTCAAGTTTCACCTAACGGCGCTTGAAGGAGGAATGGCGGCTCACTGCGACGGCGAGACNATTTGCTACGAAGGCAAGGAGCTTGAAATTTCCTGCGCGCCCGGCGCTTTAAGATTAATCCGGCCTTAAAATATAAGGGGCGTTTTTATGGGATTAAGAAAATCTGCTGTCAATCTTGTATTGAAGGGGATTCTTGATATCCTTTGCAGGATCGACTGCCGTGAATATGTGCAGGCGCTTTCTAAAAACCAGCCGCTAATTATAATGTTTAACCATATCAATTTTCTTGAAGTTCCCATATTGATAACCCACAGCTATCCTTTAAGCGTTACAGGACTTGCTAAAGCCGAAACATGGAACAATCCTTTTTTTTCGTTTTTGTTTAACACTTACAAGGCGGTTCCGATAAAAAGAAACGGCGCTTTTTCGGAATCTTTTAAAAAAGTGCGCGAAACACTGAGCAGGGGAACTAGCATGTGCGTCGCGCCCGAAGGAACGCGCAGCAAAACAGGCGTGCTGCAGAAAGCAAAAGCCGGAATCGTGCATCTTGCGCTTGAAGCGGATGTGCCGATACTTCCTGTTGCGCATCACGGCGGCGAGCGCGTTTGGGATAACATGCGCCGTTTTAAACGCACTCCGCTTCATTTCAGGGCAGGCCGTCCGTTCAGGATTAAATTTGACGGAAAACCCGGCAAGGATGAACGCGAAATGATTTTATCTGAAGTCATGGG
>WQTB01000229.1 GCA_009786495.1 Treponema sp. | reverse complement strand
GATATAAAAGGCGGAGTTCCCATGCGCAGCCCCATCGCCTGGCCTATAAAAAGCATGCACCAGTATAAAACAGCGATAATGTTGCCGAAAATAAAACCTACAGCCTGCCCGCTTTTTTTCGCCATTAATCCCAGCGAGACCGCAAGAAANATAAAAAAGAACGCNCCGAANGGAACCGCGAATTTTCTGTATAATTCAATTGTGTTTGTAACAAGAGTTCTGTCGGTGTCAATCGACAGGATCGAAGCCGCTTCGCGCTGTAANCCTGAGTTATGNGTATTTCTTGCGTTCCACGATTCTGAGTCAGGCCCTTCCCTTAAAATATTTTCAAGAGACATTGCGTGGTTAATAAGGCGTATTTTTCTTTCATCCACGCGTTCTGCAAGAAGAATNTGTCTTTCAACGACTACTGCCCTTACATCCCTTGAACTCATTTCTCTCGGGCTTACGCTTGTGGAAGCCTGAATAATATCTTCGTTTGAAACCCAGTACTGAAGCCTTTCGCTTGTGGCGTAATCATAATCTTCCCTTGCGGATTCTTTAGAAGACTGGATAAACGCGTTTTCAAGATTAAGGCTTAATCCTTCAACCCCTGAGTCATGCAGTTCAGCCCTGTTTGCAAGAATTATCCGCCTCTCTCCGTCGCTTGTCTTGTCAAGGATAAGAAGATTGCTTATCACATTCCCTGATACTTCGCCTGTAACAACGACTGTACTCCTGAACCTTTTTACGGAGTTCGCCTGCAGTTCCAGCGCCGGAGTTGAAACCAGAATTTTTTTCCAGAGCTTGTTAAATTCAACGGTGCCTGCGGGAAGCAGAACGTCATTTGTAAAAAACGATAAAAGCGAAATAATTATTCCCATCGCGACCGCAGGATAAAAAACAGCTTTATAGGAAAGTCCCGACGACAGCATAACAAGAATTTCGTTATCTGAAGTCAGCCGTCCGACAGTCATAAGCGTCGCGACAAGGGACGCAAACGGAGCCGACATTGAAATTACCGTAGGAAGCGAAAAAAGAATTAAAAGGGCTACATCATATATAGGGACGCGTTTTTCAAGAACCTGCCCCGCCATTAAAAGAATCTGGTTTACAAAAAAAATGAAAAAGAAAAAAGCAAAACAGACAATGAATGTTAAAAACATTTCGTTTAATATGTAGCGGAAAATTGTGGCGGAATTTTTACGTTTACTTTCAGGATAACGTGTTCTTATCATTGCTTACTCCGGACAATTCACAATCAATTTCCGCCTGTCGAGCCGAATCCCCCGCTTCCCCTGCGGCTTTCCGCAAGAACATCCGTTTCTGCAATTTCAACGCGGCATACAGGAGCAATTACAAGCTGCGCGATTCTTTGCCCGTCCTTTACAATAACTTCGCTGCCGCCGAGATTAATTAAAATTATTTCAACTTCTCCGCGGTAATCGCTGTCTATTGTACCGGGCGAATTAAGAACAGTAAGCCCGTGTTTTAACGCAAGACCTGAACGCGGCCTTATCTGCCCTTCATGACCTTCAGGGATTTCAAGCATTAAACCTGTCGGGATTTTCGCTCTGCCAAAAGGCGGTATGGAAATATCCGCTTCCAAAAAAGCGCGCAAGTCCATACCCGCGGCGTACTCTGTTTCGTACCCGGGAAGAACCGCCCGGGGACCGGTTTTTAATATTTTTAAAACAGCCACCGCTACCCTTTTTAATATTAATCTTGAGGCTTTTCAAAAACTAACCGAGTTTTGGAAAAGGCTCATCTTTTCTGTCCGTTGTTCTTCGGGGCGCCGCTTGGATCAACGGCGTCGATATACGAAAGGTTAAGCCGCCCCTGTTTGTCGATTTCCAAAAGCTTGACAGGAATCTGCTGGCCTTCCTTTAACACGTCCGTTACTTTTTCGATTCGCTGCCTTGAAAGTTTGCTGATATGGCAAAGACCTTCCTTGCCGGGAAGTATTTCGACAAAAGCGCCGAAATCCATTATCCGCTTTACAGTGCCGTTATATACCCTGTCAATTTCAGGATCGGATGCNATTCCCATAACGGCTGCTTTTGCTTCTTCNGCGTCCTTTGTGTTCTTTCCGAATATTGTAACAGTGCCGTCGTCTTCCGTATTGATTTTTACCGAATATTGTTCGCATAACGCTTTTACATTCTTGCCGCCTGGACCTATAAGGGCGCCGATTTTGTCAACATCAATTCTCAGCGTAACAATTTTTGGAGCGTATTCGCTTATATGATCCGCGGGTTTATCAAGGCATTTGCACATAATGCCGAGTATGTGCATTCTGCCCCTTTTCGCCTGATCAAGGGCTTTTCTCATAATCTCGGGGCTTACCCCTGCGATTTTTATATCCATCTGGAAACCCGTGATGCCTTCCGCGGTTCCGGCTACTTTAAAGTCCATGTCCCCAAGGTGATCCTCTTCGCCGAGAATGTCAGATAACACCGCGAATCTGCCGCCTTCTTCCGTGATAAGCCCCATCGCGATTCCTGCGACAGGTTTTTTCATGGGAACGCCCGCGTGAAGCATTGAAAGAGTTCCGCCGCAGACTGACGCCATCGATGAAGAACCGTTTGATTCCATTATTTCCGAAACAACGCGGATTGTATAAGGGAATTCTTCTTTGGAAGGAACCATCGCTTTTAAAGAACGCAGCGCCAGGTGGCCGTGCCCTATTTCGCGCCTGCCTGTGCCTGTCCTGCCGACCTCTCCTACAGAATAAGGGGGGAAGTTGTAATGCAGCATGAAGTTCTCGCGCTTGTCACCTTCTATGTCATCGAAAATCTGTTCGTCAAAAACCGTGCCAAGCGTTGTTACGCATAACGCCTGCGTTTCGCCCCTTGTGAATAACGCGCTGCCGTGAACGCGCTGCAGTATCCCCGCTTCGCANGTGATTGCGCGGATATCTTCAAGNCCNCTTCCGTCAACGCGCTTTCCGTTATTNAAAATTGAAGTGCGCAGAATTTCGTACTGCATGTCTTCAAACAGCGCGTCGAAAAGTTTTTTTTGCTTTTCATCATTTTCAAGCTGNACCGCGTACTGCGCGGCGAATTCCGCTTTCACCGCTTTTATTCCGCTGTGCCGCTCGCCCTTGGTAGGAAGGAAACACGCTGCCTGCAGTTTCGGGAAAGCCGCGCCGCGGATTGCCTGCGCGTTATCAAGCGTATG
>WQTB01000228.1 GCA_009786495.1 Treponema sp. | reverse complement strand
GAAGCGGCGGTGGTTTCCCGCAGCGGCGCGGCGCCGCCTTCGCTCCGGTAACCCCTTTTAAAAAGCGGCTCCCCGCTTAAATCAACAAGCAGGGAAACAATATCTTTTTCTATGTACACCCGCACTTCAGCGGCTTTAACCGCGCTTTCGCCTTTCGGAGTAATTTCAGGTTCAGGAAGCCTGGTCATTTTGTATTTGCCGCAAAGGCGCTGCGCCGCCGCCTTGTGAACAATCGACTGAATGCTGGTTTCGGCTTTCAATGTCGAACGGTTAGTGCGCACTTTCGCGATTCGAAGACCCATACCCTTGGGCACAAGGCGTTCCCATTCCGCTGCCGCTGTTCCTTCAAACAACGAATCAAAATCCAGCGCTTTAAAATTGGCGGCTTCAATAAGGACGCGGTCAGCGGCGCGAAGACCGATCAGCGCCTGATAAAGCCCCTGTAAATTTGCCCTGAAACGCACCCTGCCGAAAAGCGAATCTTCAATTTTAATAAAACATTTTTCGCTGCCNAGTTTTCGCAGTTCATTTGACACAACTTTCTCGGCGCCGACCGCGCAAAGAGCGACAGCGCAGCTAACGCCTTGTGCGGCTCCTGATTTTTCCATTAGTCAGTATATGTTATTAAAACACTCTAATCCACTATTTATTAAACTGATCCGAAATTGAAATAAACAGATCGGCAAGGGCTGGATCAAAATGAGAGCCTTTTCCGTCTTTAATTATGTTTAGCGCCTGCTCCTGCGTAAAAGGTTCCTTATATGGTCTTTTGGATATCAGCGCGTCATAAACATCAACTATTGCCATAAGGCGCGCGGGAAGCGGAATGTCTTCGCCCTTTATGCCGTACGGATAACCGCATCCGTCCCATCTTTCATGATGATAAACCGCGAATAAAAAAGCATAATCTAAAAATTCCTGCTCGCCGGTTTTATTCTGAATCTCCTTGATTATATCCCCGCCCAGAATCGTGTGCTTCTTCATTAAATCAAATTCTTCGTTTGTCAGCTTTCCCGGTTTCCGCAGTATTGCGTCGTCTATGGCAATTTTTCCCACATCATGAAGCTGCGCCGATAAAACCATCTGGTCGATATCCCATGACGCTGTCCTGCTTTTAAAATATTTATCATGAAGAATAGCATCGATAAAAATTCTAAGATATTTGCTTGTGCGCGTAATATGTCCGCCTGTCGTATCGTCGCGGCGTTCGACAAGTTCGGCGATTGTTTCCATAACAGCGTTTTTAAGCTCGACAATCCGTCCGGCTTTTTGAACCACCATTTTTTCTAAGTTGTCATTGTAAGAGCGCAGCTCTTCTTTCCGTTTCATGATTTCGCTGTTAGCTGAAACAAGACTGTCATTCAGTTTGCTGATTTTATACGTATTAACGAATGTCCTTACCTTGCCGTTATAAAGCAGAATTTTCGTAATAATGATAATCAGGAAAATGTTGATAACATGCGACTGTACCCCGAAGAATTCGTTGGTTGACTGATTTTTCATGCTAAGAATATAAATTGTCGCTCCAAAATACAGTATCGCGAATGTTATAAATATTTTCGGCTTAAAATCAGGCAGGATGGTAAATAAAAATATTGTAACAAAAAATATAAAAGGAATTTGATTAACAGTTCCCGTTGAATTAATTGTAAATTCATACAGAATATAAAGGCTTGCGATAAGCAGATAACAGATAAACCATAAAATCTGTTTTCTCGCGCCCTTCTTAAAAAAGATTACCGCGATATTAAAAAGCCCGATAATGGCAAATTCGCTGTAATCGATAAAATCAAAAAAACCGCCGTCCATGTTCTGGTTTGTCAGCAGGATAAAAACAGGATTAATAAATTTGGCGATAACGGCTATAATCGTCAATATTCTGATGCTGCGTACGCTGTTTTTAAGCTGAAGTTCATCAAACTGATCCTGCAGTTCGGGCGGAATGGATTCGATTATTTTAATTTTGATTAAAGATTTAAATTTATCACAAATGCGTTTTATCATTTATAACTTCTCTTTTGTAAAATATAAAACATCGGTATACTGCCGTCAATTGCGTATCGGCGCCCAAATTATTGCGTCATAATGATTATTACGTTATAATGCTAATATGTCTGCGTTTATTAAACGAAAAACCCGTTTGATTCCGGTATTGCTGGTTTTTTTTCTCAGCCTGATTCCGCTAAGCGCAGACACTACCGCAACTGATATTTTTCACTGGTCTTTTTCGGGAAGCCTTTTTTATTTCGCCGCGGATAACGGCGTTGACTCAGACCCCGCTCCGATTCTTCCTGTTTTGGGATTTTCCGCAGGCTGGCGGTTTTGGGGCCCTTTAAGGATCGAACTGACAGAGGACATTTATTTTACAAATTACCAGTTAAATACAGAGCACGGCTATCCAATGGCGTGCAATCAGGAAGAACGTTCCGCGTTTGTTTTGGGCTTTATCACGGGGATTCAATTAACAGGTTATATTCCCATTGGCAGAAACGGAATCGGCATCAGAATTTACGGCGGCCCTGCCGCGGATTTGCGCGTTGTTCTTCTGGCATTCGGCTTAAACCATCCGTCGGATTTTCAGGGCGATGAAAGGGACGCCCAGCTGCAGACAGACGCGATTCGCGATTATTTCTGGAGCGAAAGCAGATGGTTTATGCCGGTATTCGGCGTGGGGATGGATTTTCCTGTAAGCGAACATTTCAAGATTGGATTTGATCTTCGCGCGTGGTTTCCTGTTTATAAACTCTGGACAAACGATAATACTCCGGCCATCGACGGCTGGCGCTTCGGGGCTGGTGTGCGCATAACGCCCCGTAATAATTCCTGATGAAGAAACAGAAAAACTTTATTTACAAGTGTTCGTCCTGCGGTCATGAAGAGCCGAAATGGCTTGGACGCTGCCCCGAATGCAGCGAATGGAATACGTTAGTTGAAACAACCGCGAAAAATGAAAATCCGGCTCATGGCAGGCGCGGAAACAGGCAGACTGATTTTACCGCGCAGACACTGCCGCTTGCCGCGGTAGACCCGATGGAAGGCAGCCGTATCTCAAGCGGAATCGGCGAACTTGACAGGGTGCTTGGCGGCGGCATCATGAAAAGGTCATCGATTCTTGTCGGCGGGGAGCCGGGCATCGGGAAGTCAACCTTGCTTCTGCAGACTGCGGCAAGCGC
>WQTB01000227.1 GCA_009786495.1 Treponema sp. | reverse complement strand
GATTTTTGCGCGGATTCAAAACACAACCTGCTTTTATTAAAAAATTTTATTAATGCTTCGGGCGGTATAATTCCGGGTTACAGGGAAGTCGAAAAAATCACGGAAGAAAAACCTGAAATTTTAAGAACGCTTCCCAATTTTTATCCGGTTCAGGTCTACGGCGGCTGTCCGCAAAAATGCGTTATCTGCCCTTATCCTTCATTGGTTGATGTTTCAGTCTGTAAGGATTTTATGCCGTGCGAAAAATTTGAACAGCTGTTAGAAAAAATCGTTTCATTTTCGGGAAGCGCTGTAATCGATATTTCTCTTTGGGGCGAATTAAGCCTTCATCCTGAAAAATTAAAATTGATAGAGGCAGTTCTTTCGCATAAAGAACTTGCGCTTGTAATTGAGACATCGGGGCTTGGCTGGAAACAGGAAGACCTTGATAAAAGCGCGGCGTTAGCTGCAAATGCGGCTTCTGGCGGAAGGGAAAATCCCCTGCCGCCGCTTTCATGGATAATATCCCTTGATGCCTGCGATCCGAAACGTTACAATGAGCTTCGAAGCGGCGGTTTTGCAGAAGCTGAAAGCTGCGTTAAAAAACTTTTTTCGCTTTTTCCGCAGGATACTTATGTGCAGTCTGTGCGCGTAAAAGGTTCGGAAGACGACACGGAAAAATTTTACAGATACTGGAAGGACGCGTCGCCCGCGGGGGATAAAAATGTTATTATTCAAAAGTACGATGATTTTTGCGGCTATCTTGAAAAAAAACAGGCTTCAGACATTTCTCCTGTTATACGCAAGAGCTGCTGGCACATAATGAGAGATTTCCCCGTATTGCTTGACGGCTCTGTTCCTCTTTGCAGGGAAGATTTAAAGGCGCTTAAAGGTGATAAAAATAATATTTTAGGCAATGTTTTTGATGATTCGCTTGAAAACATTTGGCAAAAAAGCGAAAAATACTATATTGAGCATTGCGGTAAAAAGTATCAGGGGATATGCGCGGACTGCGATGAATACTATACCTACAACTTTTAACGAAAATATTACCCGGTACACCGCTGTAGGATGCAGGGAACGCATTGCTACATCGGGAATATCAGCTATAATACTGAACAGAAGCATCATACCGCGAAGATATTTTTTTCAGGAACTTGAAAAATCCGGATTTGACAATGTAATTTCCATTGAATCCAGCGCTCTGCATTATGACATTGAAGACCTTTCATCACGTTTTCCTTTTGTGCGTTTTATTCTTCCGGAAAACGAAATAAATTTGGGGCAGCAGATAAATTTAGGCGTAACAGAAATTGAAAGTCCGCTTTTTTATGTTCTAAGAAGCGATATGAAAATTATCGCGGGCGGTACCGCAAGAAGAATGGCTGAAAGGCTGAGCGTAAAAAGCGAAGAAGCCGAAGAGAAAAAAATTAATGCAGATAACAACACGGGATTTAAAAGGCTTTGCACTGTCCCTGTAATCATGAATTCAAATTACGCGATACTTCCTTCTCTTGTAGCTCCGATGACGCAGCGCAAAAAAATGAGGACAGTATACCTTGAACCGCACAATGAAGGAGACATCAGCCTTTATCCGTTTGACGGAATCGGCATTTATGACAGGCAGCGTTTTATCAGTCTTGGCGGATTCGACTCAGCATTGAAAAACACCCATTGGCAGCTTATGGACTTCGGTTTTCGCGCGTATCTTTGGGGAGAAGAAATCGCGCTTAACCTTCATCTTAAACTATCATATGACGGCGAACTTCCACAGGAAAATTTTACCATAGAAGAATGTTACAGATGGTTTTACCTTAAAAATCTCGCGCCTGTTTTTAAAAATGATTACGCGCATCTTCCGCTGTACCGATTCCCCGGTTTTAAATCAAGATGCGGAATTGACATTGGATCAGCGTGGGAAGAATTCAGCGAATCAAGAAAATGGGTGACAAAAAATAAATACAGATGGAAATGCGACGCCCGCCATGTCGCAAAACAATGGGATACATCCTGTCCCGGAATTAATATTGATTTTGATGACAGCGGACTTCATGAAAAAGAAGGCGTAATTTGACAGCGGTAATATTACAGTCAAGAATTGATTCATCAAGACTGCCGGGAAAGGCGCTTTTATTGCTTGACGGAAAGCCGCTTGTGTTTCGCGTAATGGAAGCTTTGAATCATGTTGACTCCGATCTTAGAATTCTTGCCTGCACAGATGATTCATATTCATTATTCAAGCCTTTAGCGGAAGACGCGGGTTTTATGATTCACGCAGGTCCAAAAGAAGATGTGCTTGAACGTTATTGCCAGGTTATACGCAAATATTCAATCAAACGCGTAATAAGGGCTACAGGCGACAATCCTTTTGTTTTCACCGATGCCGCATCTTCCATTAACAGTGAAGCGTCTGCGATTAACGCCGATTACGGCGGTTACAAAGAACTTCCATACGGCGCAGGCGTTGAATCAATTGACGCAAATGCTCTGTTACGCGCACAGCAGGAAGCGGCTCTTGCTTCAGAACGCGAGCATGTTTGTCCTTATTTGTATAATCATCCTGAATTGTTTAAAATCCATAGGCCGGCCGCCCCTTTAAAATGGAATCACCCAGGTATCCGGCTGACAGTCGATACCGCCGAAGATTTTGATCGAGCTAAAGCGTTATACTCAGCGTTAAAAAACGAGCCTGACCGCCATAACGGAGAAACAATTATTAATATTTATTATAATATATTTAAAGGTTAATGTATGATAATAATTGTTCCTGCTGTAGAAAAAGGAAGAGGCGGCGGACATTTAAGCCGTTGTATAAAACTTGTAAAAGACTTACGCATAAAAGACCGTGAAGCGCTTCTTTATCTTGCGCCTGAAGCTGATGTAAATGAAATTAAAAAATTCTTAAAAACAATGGATTTTAATTCAGACTGGCTTTTTAATCAAAATTCTACGGATCAAATTGAAGCTGTAATTTTAGATCGCTTTCAAACTCCGTTAAATGAAATTTTATTCTGGAAAAATATAGCTCCGTTAATCGGGATTGATGAAGGCGGCTCCTGCCGCGATAAATTTGATTTTCTGATTGATATCCTTATACCAAAAAATTTTATAAAACCTTTCGCCAACATTACATCCCCTGAACTTTTATTCAGCGCGAATCCTGAAAATCATTTGGAAACTTTTCAAAATAAAAAAATAAAAACA
>WQTB01000226.1 GCA_009786495.1 Treponema sp. | reverse complement strand
AAACTTTATCCCTGCGCTGATTTTTTCTGAACTCGTCAAGGCGCCCCTGTCCTTCATTATCGCCGCGTTTATTTAATAAGCCCGCGTTTTCTCCCTGCGTTCTATCCCTGCCTGAAAGACGGTTTGTGTCATTGTTAAACGAAAGCTGCGCATCGTCCTTTCTTGCGGAATTATTTTTATTATTTGGAAGAATTGCGGATTCTTCGCCGTTTAATTTTTTGGCGTTTATGTCTGACGAAGCGAGAGTCTGCGCGTTTAATGCCGGAGCGGAATCGTTCGCGATTTTTTCGGGCAGCGCGGCAGCCAGCAGGTCTTTGACATTTAAGCCGGAAGAAAGACCGGTTTTTGACGCAATGTCAGAAAACAGGTTTACCGTTTCGCCGTCAATCTCCTGCGCCAGTGTTTCCTGTTCCGCTTCGATTAACGATAATGAATTGCTGAACAATCGATCTGTATCTAAAATATTCTGATANTCATTTTCGATTGCGGCATCGGAAAGATCGATATCGATATTTTCAATTCCGGCGCTGTCTTTATTTAACGCGGACGCGTCAAAAACTTTTTCAGCCGCGTCTGAAGGAAAAATTTCAGCTAAGCGCCTGTTTCCGTCTTCTTCATTTGATAAGGACGACAGAGCGNCAAGCCCGTCTTCGCCTGAGGAATAATTAACAGCCTCTGTTTTATTCAGCAGTCCCGCCAGCATTTCCGCGAAACTGCCGGACCCGCTTTGTTCTATTCTGTCTTCTTTTTCATCACGATTACGGATAAAAGGCGGTTCGCTGACGCTGACATCAACGGGAATCGGCTCTGTGTAGGTGGTAATGGCTATCACCTTCTCGGCCTCCTTGTTAAAGAAGTTACTGATCAACTTTATATGTTATGATCAGTTCCGGAAGGTTCGTGAACCTGCGGTTCACAGGATTACAGACTTGGCGGTCTGTTTGTCATTTTCCTTTGAATCTCAGCAGCTCTTACAGGATCCATAAGGGAGAACCAGAAAGCGACAATCGATGCTGTGCCTTCGGCCTGCGCAATATCCTCGGTCTTCCGGATAATGTCGATTGCGTCCTGGTCATCATAAGCTGCAAGTATGTCTACCGCGTTTTGCGGCGGCATACCAGTCAGATACCGGGATGTTTGTTCGACATTCCTGTCCTTATTNTCGGCATCCTGAGCCTGCGCTCTTAGCGAATTTTCCCGTTCATCAAGCGCATTCTGGCGCTCTTCAAGTTCCTGCGCCATCTGCACGATTTCACCGTATTTGTTATCNAAATCCCTTTGCTGGGTGTCCATTTCCATGCTTCGCAGCTCAAGCGCCATAAGCCGCATTTCAAGNCGCTCCGCGTCAAGATTGATAAGTTCATCGTCNGCGATTTTCGGCTGCGTTCTGCCTTCGCCGGGTAAAAAGGGAATTAATCTNTAGACAGGCGCAAGCAGACTTTTCGCGTCGATTACATTAAGGTAATCAAACCAAACAAGCCCGCCCGCGGATAAAATAATTATGAGCAGCAAAAGAAGGACTACTCTTCCAGCCATTTTTGATCTCCCAAATCAATACAATTATATATAATTTTCGGAATAATGTGAATAGTTCTGAATAGACAAAATGATATTAGTTAATTCTGATCCCATANATTGGAAAAATTGAAAATAATGCNGCAGATCAGGCAGACGGCAGAAAAGAACCTGTTTTAGGAAAAGTTCAAAAAAAAATCTGCAATAAGCGAATCTTTTAAACGCCTTTATTTAACAGAAACTGTTAAAATAGCATTGGAGAAAAAATTGGAAGACATTGACGATTTAAGGAGGAATCTTGTATCCTACATCAGGAAAAAGTTCTGCTCAAGAAGCAATATCGTTGACATTGCCGACGAGNTAGTAAATCAAACTTTTCTTAATGTAGCAAAGTCCGCCGGTTTTAACAAAGAACAGTATAATTTCGGNTATATGTCGATCGCGTGCATAAGAACGGCTTACAAAGTATTTCATAAAAACGATAATGACAAAAAAATTACCATTAACTTTGATTTAACCTCTGCGCTTATCGACGAAGACAGTTTCACGGAAGAAATTGTTAAGGCTGAAGATACAGCTTTTATTTTTGAATCATTGCAGACATTAAAACAGATTGAACGCGTTATCATAAGCGAACGATATTACGANAATTTTTCATTCAGAGAAATAAGCGAAAAATACGGCATCAATCTTAACACGGTATTATCGCATCACAGAAGAGCGCTGGAAAAACTGCGTCCGGTTTTAACAAATTACTTTAATTATGACATTTCAGGCTTTCATTACGGAAAATCAAAATCAGGAGGAAATAAAAATGACTAANGAAAAAAAGATTTGGCTGTGCGAACAATACGCGCAGAAAGCATGGGCTTTATCGCTTAATCTGGCGCAGGAAGCTGCAAGAGCGGGTAATAGCGGCAAGGGCTACGCAGTTGTCGCTTCGGAAGCAAGGATTTTAGCAAACAATTTATTTGAATATTCGGCAAACGCGAAGTTTGACCGTAACAATGAAAATGAATTTAATAATGTCGTGAATTTCGCTTTTATGACAGGGCTTTTATCAATTAACGCCATGATAGAAATACTTTATGTCTCGGAATTTGATGACAGAACCAATAATAAAAGCATCACTGTCTGTGTTGAGGACATTAGGAAACTCGCTCTTGAGCTTAACGAACTTGGCGGGAAAAAATTATGGCAAAGACCATTTGTAATTCCCGAAATTTCAACGCCTGTAAAAACTACAAGGAAAATTGATTACTTCTTTAAATTTTCCATCGGGGAAAAAACGCTTATTGAAAACGTTTTTAATATTAAAGAAATATGGTTTGGCAGTAAAGCGGAAACATCGGGTAAAACATTTAATATCAGGGGATACGAAATGCCCATTATTGACTGCGCGGGTAAATTTAACCTTAATTACTCCCGTGTAAATAATGACACGCAGACTGTCATGATTATTGATCTTAATAAATTAACAGGCGAAAGGGAAGAATTTTACGCGGTTCTTATTGATGATCTGGATATTAATACAATTTTTCCTTCAAAGATAGGTTTGTCAGTTTCTCCTGATAAAAACCATTTATTTGCGGATTATTCGCGTGAATGCTGGGACGCCGTCGGAAACGATCAGTTTATTTTTCCTGACTGGATAAAATTAAAATCCATAT
>WQTB01000225.1 GCA_009786495.1 Treponema sp. | reverse complement strand
GCTGCCTGAAGATGTTGAATGTGAAGAAGAAGATTCCTGCCATACACCGGCCTGTTTCCACGGGCAAACATATCCTTCATTAAAAAGCGAAAGTTTTTGTTCGTTAAAAGTTTCGTAATGCGAAACCTTTTTTCCAAGCAGGCTGTATACCGGAACCTTCACTGTATGCCCGGATGCCGCCATTACCGCCTGAAACGGGCTTGGGCGCGGCCCTGTCGGTATCACATAACGTTCCGCCTTTTCAAGATTATTGCAGCCTATAAAGCCGTCATGCGGTTCGTTCATTACGCCCCAGCCCTTAATTGCCGCGCAGTTTTTTAAACGGCGCTGCGCGTGACGGAAAGCCGCGATATAATGTCTTTGTAGCCACAACTGCGCGTTCTCGCCGTCTATGGAAACATCAGGCGCGTAAGTCTGCCCTGCGAAAAATAAAGTGAACATTGTTGCCGCGGCGTACCGGTTGTAATTTGAAGGCCACAGCATTTTCGGAAAACCTTTTCCGCCGTGATAACTGCTGTAACGCTGCCTTGTGACGGCGGCGCCCGTACCGTCCATTAAACCGGTATTCATGCCGAGCTTTTCCATCGTCCAGGCAGGAGCGCCGTCGCCGCCTGTCCATCTGCTCCACACGTCCTGATGCGGATCGATAAACACAGAAATGTCTTCTCTTTCCGCAGCCAAAAGGATTTTTCTAAGGTACGCAAGATATGATTCGTCGTAAATTCCGGGCCCTTCGTGTTCGATCGCTTCCCATGTGATAAGAAACCGGAGGAATGTCATGCCTGCTTTTTTTAGGCGTTTAAAATGACCTTCCGCTTCTTCAAGCGGGAAAGGTCTTCCTATAAACGAAACATCATTTTTTCTGTCAAGAAATGAAGGTGATGTTTCTTCGCCGGGACTGCAAAAAGGTATTTTGGAATCCCCGCCCAGATTAACGCCGCGTAAAATCAGAGTCCTGCCGTCATTGTCAAGAATCAGATTGTTTTTAATCTGCATTAATCTGCCAGAATTCCCAGAACTTCCTCAGGCGTTTTTGCTTTTAAAATATCATCGCGTTTTGACGCGCTTTTAAAAAGAAGACTGACCTCGGCGAGAAATTGCAAATGAGGCCCTGTTTTTTCTATTGGGGATAACGTCATTATAAATATTCTGCAAGGCTGTTTATCAAGTGAATCAAAATCCACCGGATTGTCTGATATGCCGATACAGGCAACTAAATCCTGCGTACTCGCGGTTTTTCCGTGCGGGATCGCGATCCCGTGTTTCATGCCGGTGGACATTTTATCTTCCCTGTCCATAACTGCCGTTAATGCCGCGTCTCTGTCCTGAATTTTTCCGGCTTTGTAAAGAATATCAAGCAATTCATTGATAATCTCTTTCTTTGTGGTACCTTTCAGGCTCAATTCTATTGTATCTGTGCCAATTACTGTCTTAAGGTTCATTATTTAAATTTATCTCCATTATAGTTAAAAGTCAAGTTTTTTATAATTTTAATGAAAATTTGCATTAAAAGAGGAATTTTTAGTCTATTATTCTAATTTTTCCAGTTTTTAACAAGGATTTCGCTTACGAAACCGCGTCCTGAAGATTTCGAATTAATTTTTCTTTTTGCCTGTACCGGTATTACTTCAAAAATATCCTTTTCAAACAGTTTTCTTGTAAATTCAGTATCGGAATTGCTTAATAAACATTTTACACCCCGATCTGTTAATCTAATCATTATATCGCGAAGGCGTTCATGATCCGTTTCGTTAAATTCTTTATCCTGATATGAAGTAAAATTTTTTCTATTAGGGCTGTGGTACGGCGGATCAAAATAAACAAATGATTTATCATCCGCGGAATGTACGGCTTTTTCATAATCTCCGCATAAAACGCGTATTTTGTTTGAGTTTAAATATTCGCTGATTTGATGCAGCGTTTTTGTTTCACATATTGCCGGGCTTTCATATTTTCCGTAGGGAACGTTAAAAAAACCGCTGGAATTTACGCGGTATAAACCGTTGTAGCATGTTTTATTCAGGTATATTAAACGGGCTGCTTTTTCCAGGCCGGTCAAACTGTCAAAATTATTATCTCGATCCAGCCTTCTTATTGAATAATAAAAATCCTTATCGTTTTCTTTTGCGTAATTTCTTAATAATTTTACAAGATCATCAACATTGTCTTTGATGGCATTATACGCATGGATTAACTGCTCATTAATGTCATTTATCACAGCTTTTTCCGGCTGCAGGTTGAAAAAAACCGCTCCGCCGCCGACAAACGGCTCGTAATATGTATAATTATTTATATTTTTAGGTATATGCTTTTGTATTTCCGGCAATAGTTGCCTTTTGCCCCCCGCCCATTTTATGAAAGGTTTAACCAGGGGATTGGAGTTTGTCATACAGTTTTTTATTATTCCATTATTTTATATGATCTTCCAGTATTGATATAAGTATAAACATTGTTTACACTTATATCAGGGAAAATATTTATGGAAGCAGTTATTAAAAAATGGGGAAATAGTCTGGGAATCAGGATTCCCAATATTATTGCGCGTGAATTATCGCTTAAAGAAGGTTCCTGTGTCGATATAAATGACAGCGGAAATGAAATCATTATCAAGCCGGTAAAAAGAAACAGATTGTCAGAAATGATAAGTAAAATTAATGAGCAAAATCTTCACGCAGAAATTGATACTGGAAGTCCCGCCGGAAAAGAGGCATGGTGAATAAAAAATACATTCCGGATCGCGGGGATATCGTATGGCTTAATTTTAATCCGCAGTCAGGACATGAACAAAAGGGAAAAAGGCCTGCGATTGTGATTTCTCCGAAAGAGTATAACGAAAAAACCGGTTTAGGTCTTTTTTGTCCGGTAACAAGCGCGGTAAAAAATTATCCTTTTGAAGTTAAAATTGATAATGAAACGATCAACGGCGTAGTTCTTGCAGATCAAATAAAAAGTCTTGATTGGCAAACGCGCAGGATTGAGTTTATTTCAAAAACTACGCCGGATAAAATTGACGATGTAATTAATAAAATCGGAGTTTTATTACACGATTAACGCTATCCTGCGCGCCAAAAATAAAAAAACCCCATCTTGCGATGGAGTTTGTCATATTTTTGAGCCGCGCAGGATTCGAACCTCCGACCACCGCCTTAAAAGGGCGATGCTCTACCGACTGAGCTAGCGGCCCAAGATTCTTA
>WQTB01000224.1 GCA_009786495.1 Treponema sp. | reverse complement strand
AATTTTTATGGTTGTGGTTTTGCCGGCTCCCGAAGGACCGAGAAAACCAAACATTTCCCCTTCTTTTATATCAATGGAAAGATCTTTAATCGCCGTTTTCGCGCCAAAGACCTTATTGATATTATTCATCGTTATGGCATATTCCATTTCTGCCTCTCTTTATCAGTTGAATTAATATATCAGATTAAATAAAAATAATATACTATTTATGTATTTAATTAAAATCTTAATTAATTTAAAAAGAGTTGCCGTAATAATAATGAAGTTAATTAATTAATAAAGAGGCAATAAGTTTAACTTACCGCCTCTTTTGGGAATTTGATCAGGATACTTTTCAGTTTCTTGTAAAAGTGACGCCGCCCATTGATAATGTATTTCCTGAAATAGTAGCAGTTTGAGAAAAACCATTTCCGGTTAATGTAGCTGTATTTCCGGAATAAGTATATGTCCCTTGAAAAATTTCTCCGTCTTCAATTAGAGTAAAATTACTGGATGTAAATGACAATGACATACCCGGACCTGACCATGATGTATTAGCAAATGAGTTAGTTTCAACAATGACATCATCTTCTTCACCGCAGCTAGCCATCGAAAATCCGATTATTGCGATGAAGGCAATAATCCCAAGCAGTTTTAATGAATTTTTCATAAAAACTCTCCTTTGTTTGATTACCTGTCCAAATAATATGAAAAGATAATCACATTAATTTTTTTGCCCTGATGGACAATTGTTTGTCAACGACAAACATAAAAAGGCTATGTAATTTTCCTGTAAGGAAAAAAGAAAATTACAAATGTTAGCCAATAAGAATATAATTATATCCTAAAAGCCAATTTGTCAATACCTAAAAAGCAATTATTTTATTCTTAAAGGCTAGGGAATTGGAAAATGGTTAGTATCAGGGAAATTTTAGCGAATAATTTAAAGGAATACCGCCGTAAATGCGGCATTTCACAGGATAAATTGGCTGAATTGGCCAATATTTCATCACAATATCTTGCAACTATTGAAACATGCCGGAAATTCCCTACACCCGAAGTGCTTGATCGTCTAGCGGAAGCTCTAAATATAGAAACATATGAACTTTTTTATTATGCTTCCGCCAATCAAAAAGAGTTGGAAAATTTAAGACAAGGCATTGTTGATGATGTTTTAAAAGCGCTAAAACAATTTTTTTCTGAAGAAAAAATAAAATAGTAGTTTGAGCCTTTTACAAAACTTGCGAACTGCTGGTTCGCGTTTATGGAAAAACTATTTTGTTATGTGAATACCATAATTACTTTAAACTGATTTCCACTACTGTATCAATTTTATCCGGCAGCGGATAGTTATTGCCGTGCCCGGGTTTAAGATACAGAAATTCGTGTTCCTTGTATTCGCTCAGGTTCCATTCTTTTTTCGGGATTCGCACTTCGCTGCCGTCGCTAAGGAGCCGCGTTTTTTTTAATTTGCCGTCCATGTTAAAAAGGCAGATTGCGCCCGCCTGCGGTTCAAATATGTGAGCGTATAACGTTTTTCCGTTTTGCGTGAAACGCCCCCATTCAGGTTTTGGAAATTCTGAAATGCCGCAGCCGTAAATACTCCGAGAATTTTTTTCCATCCAGCAGCCGACTTCTTCCAGAATTTTTATTGAGGCTTCGGGAATTCTCCCTTTTGGATCAGGGCCGACATTTAATAGAAGATTTCCGTTTTTTGACACACATTCAACAAGCATGCGGATTACCATGTCTGCCTGTTTCCAGTGCTGGTCGGCTGCGCTGTAGCCCCAGTTGCAGTTTAATGTAAGNCACGCTTCCCACGGAACGCTGTCGCCGGATTTATTTACAATNCCCTGCGGCGGAATCATNTGCTCGGGGCAGGCGAAATCGCCTGCGAAATCCGACGGGTTATCTGTCAGGATTGTCCCTGACTGTTCGCCCGATCCTTCAAGGCGGTTATCAATAATTATGTCAGGCTGCAGAGATCGAACCATATCGATTANTTCCTGAGCCTTCCATTTTGANCCCGCCATTTCGCCGTAAGAAAAATCGAACCACATTATATCCAGCCTGCCGTAACCCGTTAGCAGCTCACGCACCTGTCCGTGCATAAATTCGATGTAGCGGTTAAAGTCCCTTTTCTCGTTGCTGCAGTTTTTATTTTCGCGCATCGGGTGATTCCAGTCTTCATAATGCGGGAAGTCATCGTGATGCCAGTCGATAATCGAAAAATAAAGCCCGACCTTTATTCCTTCCGCGCGGAATGCGTCAACATATTCGCGCACAAGGTCTCTTCCCGCGGGTGTGTTAGCTGCATTATAATCCGTCAGCTTTGTGTCCCAAAGGCAGAATCCGTCATGATGCTTCGCGGTGAGAATCGCGTATTTCATTCCGGCTTTTTTCGCGAGAGCCGCCCATTCCTTCGGGCGGTATTCCACAGGATTGAACTCTTCAAAAAATTGGCGATAATCTTCCTTGGGCATTTTTTCAACGCTTCTTACCCATTCCCCGCGCGAAGGAATCGAGTAAAGCCCCCAGTGGATAAACATGCCAAACCGCGCGTTTCTGAACCACTCTGTCCGCGCCCACCGTTCTTCGATATTTTTATTTGTCATGTTTCCCCCGTCAACTTTATCCGGTATCAATGAAAAGCGGCGTTTTTACTTTATCAAAATCATCTTAACCTTTTTTTGGAAACCAGGGGATTATTATGCTTAATACTTTTTTCTGGTAATTTTTATATTCAGGATATTTTGATGAGCTGATTGTTTCCGCCAAAAAGGTCGAGCCGACAATTATAATTGTAAGTAATACCGGTCCGAATAAACCTGATGAAACCGGATTCCATGTTAATGAAAAAGCCGCAAGCCAGATAGTCCACCAGAAACCAAGTTCGCCGAAATACGCAGGGTGGCGGCTTAATGCGAAAAAGCCGTGAGACAAAAAACCGTTTTTAACATCAGATGAAAATTTTTCCGGGTAATTCCTGTTTTCCTTTGCCGCCTTTTTCGCGCCGTGGAAATTCCACTGCTGCTGATCGCAGGCAAACTCATAACATACAAGCGCGATTCCCAAAACCGAGAAAACCCAGAACAGAACCGGCAGGCTGCTGCTGTTAGATGAATAAAGAGTCAGGCTGTATACAGGGTATGTAAATAAAACAAACAATCCTGTCTGAAAAAACGAAATAAAAAATAAATTGAAAATCTGCCAAAGAACGGG
>WQTB01000223.1 GCA_009786495.1 Treponema sp. | reverse complement strand
GCGGAAGCGATTCCGCCGATCATATTGCGGATTATTTGTATTGCGCAATTGCTGATTGCCTGAATATCGGAAGTAAGTTTTGTAAGAAGTTCGCCCGAATGCTGTTTGGAAATATCAATCATGCGTCTTGAAAGAATGACGCTCATCAGCTCAACTCGCAGGCCGCGTTCGGTTTTCCCGTAAATTAGTTTTGCCAGAACAGAATTTATAACAGTGATTATGCCGCCTGCGCTTATCACGGACATTGCCAATAACGCAATGTATAAAAGCGATAATTCAGTTTCGCCTGTCGCAACATCTATAAATAATTTTATAAAATACGCGACGGAAATTGTAATGGCTGTATTTATCAGTATTAAGATTGTATATAAAACAAGGTGCTGTCTTACGCCTTTTGTTTTATTTAATATCCAGTTAAGTCCGTATTTGCTTTTTTCTTTTTTCATTTTTTTTCCTTATTAGCCGTTCACATGCGAGGAAGAAATATTTTTCCCGATGCTGTCAACATTGATAAAAGTTTTATATAATCACTGTAATTGTCGCCAGAGTATTCGTCAAGGCCTTTCCAGCTCCAGATTTTATTTATCCATTCCTTGTCAGTCTGATTCGCCGCAGCTGTTACAAGAAACGGAGAGGTGAAAGTTTCAGGATCGCGATCCCCAAGCGGCGAGCCGTCAAGATTAAATGGACCAAGGCGGTCAATATCGTCATTTATATAATTTTTAGCAAACTCATCCAGAGGTTTTATAATCATTTTGTATAATGACTTTGCCTGCGTATCATCGCCGCTTAATATTGAATCGCCGAATAATAAATAATCAGAACCAAGCCGCCAGGGAACGCGGCAGGCGTTATATGAATACGCGCCGTCGTCTCCTTCAAGAATTGTTTTTAAAGGCGCTTTCCATTTTCCGTTATTCCATACGGCAAAATCAGGCAGAAGGCCATTTTGATGATTTTTGCTTTCGCATAAATCAAAAATCACATTATATGTTGCGTCTAACACTTTTTTCCAGTCGTGTTTTTTATCAGCTTCGGCGAAAACTTTTAAATGCGCGGGAATTATGTCAGATATCCGCACAGCGCTGCTTAAAGTTCCTTTGCCGCCGGATGCCCAGTCGCCAAGGAGCAGGGTAAAAAATTTTTTATGCACACAGTAGTCCCATAAACAGTCAAGCATGTCAAGCGCGGTTTTTTTATAGTCATATTTTCCGCAGCTTCCCCATAATTTATCCGCAAGAAGCAGCGAGTATATAATGTCCATATCGCCGTCTGTCGCGCAGTCGCCGCTTTGCGGGTCTCTTGTGAAAGGCGCGGATTTAATTCCGTTTATTTCCCTGTACCCTGTTTTATTTTCGCCGTCAGCGGGATAGCCAAAAAGTTCCCACGCGAAAAGGCGGTTGTTTTTTCCCATAACGCTTGGAAACTCAAGAACCGTGCGAAGCATCGCGTCAAAATAATCGTGAATGCCGCAGCCGTATACCCGCTTTAGCGGATTGGGGTTTAACTTGTCTTCGTATTCCGCCATGAAAGCGAGAATCATCATTCCATAACCGTGCGATTCTGACGTTGTTATGTGAGAAACTTCGATACTGCCGTCTTCAATTGCCCATGTCTGACAGTGGCGGAACACCATGCGAAACCTGTCTTTTTCCGCGGGAGAATTTATATCAATTATTAAATCATTTAATAAAATATTTTTAAATAAATTAATTATTTTTTCTTCTGTATTAATGCCGGAAGGCAGCATTGGCGTAACTTTATACTGGTTATTCATAATTATGTTAACGGCGCTTTCCTGTCCGCGAATAATTTATCGATAAAATCCATGAGTTCAATTACAGAATCAGGCAGCCACATTCCTTCATAAAAATGATTATATTGATAACCGAACGTAAAAACCGTGCAAATATTATTTTCTCCTACTTTAACTAACCGCAGCGGTTTTGTTTTTGTTTTATCCATTTGCACGCAGTACCGGCAGCCACCGCATTTATTCTGCTCCGAAACATATTTTTTTAATGATTCGCTCATTTTGTCTGCGTTTTCAAGAATTTCCGCGAAAAACGGAAGATGAATTCCGATTCGAGTTTGGCTTTGTGTCATTTCGTCATAAGCAATTTCGATCCCGCTGAAGTTTCTTGTTTTCCAGCAGTTTCCGATTTTGCCTTCCGGCTTGCCGTAGAATTTAATAAAATCGAAAGAAACCTTGTCGCATTTCATGCTGCCTGAATATTCTTTATTATCAAGGCGGATAAAATTATTGTTTTCAAAATAATTTATCATTTTATCGTATGCTTCCCTGTTTTCAAAAATCGAGCGGAAAATTTCTGTCATATACGGCGTCCGCGGATCAAAAATTCCGCGCGAAAATAAAAAATATTTATCTAAAATTTTATCATGAATTTTTAANGAGCTTTTTTGCGGATAATCCATTGATATTTTAGCAAGAAGTTTTANTCCTTTTAATGCGCCTTTNGGAAAAGTAAAAAAGTAATTTTCTGAATCCTTTTCATTTTCAACGCCANAACCCGAAAATTTTTTAATGACTGCCGGTTTAACATTGCAATCATTTACCGCGATTGTGATTTTATCGCCATCGGCTTTGCCGTTATGCACAATTTCATATAAAGATTCGATGAATAAACTGACGCTTTTTATATTGCTTCGAATTTTCGCAGGCAGCCCCGGCTTTTCTTTTTTCTGCGTCCACCAGTTTGGATAACAGTCGTCCGCCTGATTTTTCAACCCAAGAAGCTGCGGGTTTTTATTCAAGCTTTCATAAATTCCTTTTATAAAGTTATAGGCTTTTTCCTGTTCTTTTTCATTAGCCNTTTCAGATTTTACAGCTTTAAACTGCGGCATTGTAGCAAGAAAATAATNAACGCATCTCTGCGCNAGGTTTTCAAAAGTTTTNGGCATTTTTTACTCCGGGGAAATCATTTTATTAATTAAAGTTTATTATATTTTTGTTTAATTTTAAAGCAGTCATTTAAGTGAACTATCTGATGCCTTGTCACCGGCATCATTATCAAACCCAAAACATTTTTTTTGCCCCAAAAATCAAGCAGCCATATTGACCGCGGATCATCTGTTACTGCGCCTCTTTGCCGGATTATATCCAGTTGATCTTTATTTACCTTTCTTTTTATATCGTTATATTTTAATGATTCTATTATTTTTCTTGATGATTTTCCGGTTTTTATTCTGTAATTTTTTA
>WQTB01000222.1 GCA_009786495.1 Treponema sp. | reverse complement strand
GCGGAAAATTTCTGTGGCCGCTTTTTTTAACCGGCGAACAGGACGGCAGTTTTGGTTATGTAATGAATTTGCGTCCAAAGGAGTATTCTGATTTTTCCGATATTCTGAATAAAAAAATTAATTTCCCTTCTACGGAACTTGTAATTAATTCCGCGCTAAATATTGTAAATGGTTTCCGCTCACTTCACCGCAAAGGTTTAAGCTATCATGATTTAAATGACGGTAATTTTTTTATCAATGTAAAAACAGGCGATATACTAATATGCGATAATGATAATGTTACTCCCGACGGTAAAAAAAATTCGGGGAACATCGGCGGCAAACCCGGCTACATGGCGCCTGAAATTGTCAGAGGTGATTCATATCCCAATTCATTGACAGACTGCCATTCGTTAGCTGTAATTCTTTTCAAGTTATTCTGCCGCCATGATCCTCTAATGGGCGAGCAGTATGTAAAAAGCGTTTGCATAACAGAACAGCGTGAATATGAATTGTACGGAAAACTTCCGGTTTTTATTTTTGATCCCAACAATGACTCCAATCGTCCTGTAAAAGGAATACATCCAAATCCGATAAAGTTATGGCCGTTATATCCAGATTTTCTTCATGACGCGTTTATACAGTCATTCGCGGAAGGCATGAAAAATCCGAATTCGCGGCTGCCGGAAAATGAATGGCAAAAGATACTTGTCCGCCTTCGTGATGAATTTTTAATATGCCCGTCATGCGAGGAAGATATTTTTCTGAATCAATTCGCGAAGGGTACGGCGGTAAAATGCAAATGCGGCAAATTATATAGTTATCCGCTTCGTCTTTTGCTTGGAAAATATAATGTTCCGTTGTTTCCCGGCGAAAAATTATACGCGTGTCATACAATAGACGGCAATGACGATTACTCGACAATTACGGGCGAAGTAACAGTAAATAAAAAAGACGCTTCACTCTGGGGGATTAAAAATCTTTCCGGCGATACATGGTACATAACGCCCGAAAACGGAGAAGTAAAAAATATAGATAATAATTCTGTTGTCCCAATCGCGTTGAATCTAGAAATTCAATTTAAAGAAATAAAAGGAAAAATTATAAAAGAGTAAGGAGAAAAACATGGGAATTTTTGACGGCGTTGAAGGAATTGTAAAAAGGCAAATGGTTTTATTTTTTTTGGTTGATACTTCAGGAAGCATGGAAGGCACAAAAATGGGCGCGGTGAATACAGCCATTCGCGAGGTGCTGCCTGAATTAAAAGGGATCGGCGGTTCTGATGTTGATTTAAAAATCGCGTGTTTAAAATTTTCTACAGGCTGCTCATGGATGCATCCGTCTCCCGTGCCTGTTGATAATTTTCAGTGGAACAATCTTTCCGCGGACGGCTTTACAGATTTCGGCGCCGCGTGTAAGGAGCTTTCTGAAAAAATGTCAAAGGATAAATTTTTATCCGCTCCTTCCGCCTCTGTAGCTCCCGCGATCTTTCTTATGTCCGACGGCGAACCGACAGACACATATAAAAACGGTCTTGACGCGCTGCAGCGTAATAACTGGTTTAAATACGCGATTAAAGTCGCAGTCGCGATAGGCGATGACGCTAACGCTAATGTTCTTCAAGAATTTACTGGTAACTCAGAAGCTGTAATAAAAGTTCACACCCCTGAAGCCTTAAAAAAATTGATACGCTTTGTGTCGATAACATCCGCGCAAATCGGCAGCAAGAGCCAGCCCATTCAGGACGGTCAAATTGAATCGAAGCAAGTCGCGATGGTTGATCAAATAAAAGGCTTGCAGCAAACCGATCCCGACTTTAATAAAATTTCCACGGCAGCGGATGATTGGCAGTAAAAAAGCGGATAGTTAAGTGCTGGTAAATTTTTCCGTTATAGCCCAGGGCGCTAGTCATGTTGAAAAAAATATTCCCTGTCAGGACGCGGCGAACGCCGTTTTAGGTTTGAAAAAAGACGTCGGAATCGCATGCGCCGCTGACGGACACGGCGGCGTTAAATATTTCAGAAGCGAAAAAGGCTCTGACATCGCCGTGAAAACCGCGGAAAGAGCGTTAGCTGATTTTTACAGAACTTTATCAAGGGAAAGATCATCCTTTTTTGCCTTCAGAACAGTGACAACAGTGCTGAGCCGAAATGTAATGCAATCCAAATTAAAGCAGTTGGAAGCCAATATTATTTATAATTGGCGTAACGCTGTTATTGATGATATAGCCAAAAATCCATTTACAGATGCCGAAATTGAATTCTGCGCCGCGAATAATATAACCCTTGATGAAGACTATAATAATTTATTATACATTTACGGATCAACGCTATTGGCGGGTCTTGTCTCTGATAATCTTTGGTTTATAATTCAAATCGGTGACGGGCTTTGCGTCGTGTTGGAAAATACCGATAAAATATATACTCCCATAGAAGCGGATGAGCGTCTTTCATTCGGCAGGACAACATCGTTATGCGATAACGATGCTTTGGAAAATTTCCGCGAAGAATTCGGTTTTTGTAAGGTAGATGGATTAACAGTCGCGACCGACGGCATATCGGATTCATTTGAGCCGGAAAAATATCTTCAATTTAATAAAGAACTCTACGATAAATTTAATCTTTATCCGGCGGATGCTGAATCAGAATTATTAACCTTTCTTCCGGAATTATCGGTGCGCGGCAGCCGTGACGATGTCGCGATTGCCGGATTAATCAGAATAAAAGAAAATAAGTAAAATGAAATATTTTAACTGCGTAAATACAAAAATAGTAAACGGTAATGTATTATGGGCATATTAAAACTTAAAGACGCGTTAAAAACGATCATAATCGATTACGGCGATGATATACTTGACGACCCGCGCAAAACAAAAGCATTTTTAAGCGATTACACCGGCGATGAAAGCAGAGAAGAAATAAAAATATTAACATCCATTTTTGAAAACAATCTTCATCATACGATACTAAAACAAAAAACATTTGACGATCTGGAACAGGATCGTTTTATAAAAAATATAACTGCTTCTTCATTCACGTCAAATGAAAAATCAGCAAACCATGTGCTGGAAATGTTATTCACGGTTTTTTATGACTGCAGCTTAATCAGCAGAAAAATAATTAAAAACAAAGGAAATATAATTGATTTTAAAATAGAGTTCTGGAAGAAAAAATTACTGGATTTGGGAAAAAGAAACAGATTGATAAATTACAGAGATACAAAAAGATCCTGCCTTCGTTTTGTAACTC
>WQTB01000221.1 GCA_009786495.1 Treponema sp. | reverse complement strand
GACAGCAGCATGTCGACACGCAGGGAACTAGCGTCCTATCTTGGATACAGGGGATCTGATCCCGACGGTTCCGCGGAAAAGAATACATGGCTGCACCGCGAGATTTTAAGAATCCTTACAGCTAACGGAGGCATCGTACCTTCTGATATTCTTGGAAGATTCCTGATAAAATAAAAAAGGAATTTTTAATTATTAGAATTAAGCCTGAGCATTTAAAAAATGGTCAGGCTTTTTTTTGAATCATAAAGCTTTATATTGGCTTTTATTCGCTTTTTGCAACCTTTTTTCTTTATTTCGCTCTAAATATTCATGAAACAGACAATTAGAAATTCATACATAAATGCCGGTTTTTCAAACGCGACACTGTCAGGTCTTTGTCTTTCGTCTTCCGCAAGATACAGCGGTAATACCGCGTTCCGCTTTTTCAAAAGCGGAGAGTTTACAGGTCTTGTAACATATTCGCAGCTCGGCGAAGGAGCGAAAAAAACGGCGATTTTATTAAAAGAACTCGGCGTTGAAAACGGCGGAAAAGTCATACTTCTTTCAGAAAATTGCCCGCAGTGGCCTGTCGCTTATTTCGGCATCGCGCTTGCNGGAGCTGTATCAGTTCCGCTTCTTGCGGGTTTTTCTTCCGATCAAATACAAAATGTAGCGGAACACTGCGATGTAAGCGCGGTCTGTATAAGCCGCGCGATACTGGAAAAATATAAAAGCCTTGACGCAAAGCCTGAGTTTCTTAAAAAACCTTTATTAATCATTGACGATATAGCGGAAAACAAATCATGCGAAGATACCGGCTCTTTTCCCGGCGTTTTTCATAACGCTCATGATCTTGCGACAATTATTTATACGAGCGGAACCCAGGGCAGCAGCAAGGGCGTTATGCTGTCGGGAAAAAATTTAATTTCATGCGCGGTATCTTCGCTTTCGTATGTAAATTTATTTCCGCATGACAGGCTGCTTTCAGTGCTACCCCTTGCGCATTCCTATGAATGTGTCCTTGGGCTTATTGCTCCTGTTATAAGCGGCGCATGCATCACATACCTTGACAAGGCTCCGTCTCCTTCAGTTCTGCTTCCGGCACTCAAGCGCGTGCGCCCGACAGCGATGATCACAGTTCCGCTTCTTATAGAAAAAATCTACAGCTCTTCAATCGCGCCTGAATTAAATAAAAGCAGGCTGTATAAGTTTCCTGTTACGCGAAATCTTGCAGTCCGTTTTGCCGGGCGCCGCCTTTCTTCGGCGTTCGGCGGATGCATCCGTTTCTTCGGAATCGGCGGCGCGCCGCTTTCATCGGAAGTTGAAAGCTTTCTTTATAAAGCGCGTTTCCCCTACTCGATAGGGTACGGCCTTACAGAAGCGGCTCCGCTTGTCGCAGGAAACGCGCCGCGCAGATTCAGTTTAAACTCAGGTATTAAAGCTCCGTTAAACGTTACGCTTCGAATCGAAAAGTGCCTTGAAAATTTAAATAATGATGAAGGCGAGATTCAAGTAAAAGGTCCCAATGTAATGATGGGTTATTTTAACGATGAAGAAAAAACAAAAGAAACATTAACCTGTGACGGATGGCTTCGCACAGGAGACCTTGGCAGGATCGACAAAAAAGGACGCCTTCACATCCTTGGCAGAATCAAAGCGCTTATTTTAGGCCCGTCAGGTGAAAATATTTATCCCGAAGAAATCGAAGGGCTTTTGGGAGCATCGGGCCTTATAGAAGAATCTCTTGTCTATTCAGGCAATAAAGGCGAGCTTATAGCTTTAGTCAGGCTGAGCGACGCCGCTAAAACCGCCGCGGGCGTTGTAGAACATGCTCTTGAAGACCTTCGCCTGTGGGTAAATAAAAAACTTTCCGTGTTTTCGCGCCTCAGCAAAATTGAAATTAAATACGAGCCGTTTGAAAAAACGCCGACAATGAAAATCAAGCGTTATCTTTATATCTAGCTGCTGCATTTTCATGCTGTTTTACCGGTTGAACCGCCGTCAGGAATTGATATACTTCTAAGCGTTTTTATCATTACAGGAATTACAACTACAAGGCTTATAAGCTCGGATACCGGTCTTGCGGCCTGAATACCGTTGAGTCCGTACAATGTGCCAAGAATAAAAAGGCTTGGAATTAGAAAAATCCCCTGCCTAGAAAACGCGATGATACTCGCTTCAAGCGCCCTGCCCATTGTCTGTGTCATCATGTTAACCATGATAATCCCCGCGATAAAAGGCATGCTTATGCACTGAAGCCTTAACCCCAGCGTGCCGATTGCGATAACATCAAGATCGTCTTTTCTGAACAGCGCGATTATCTGCGGCGCGAATATTGCCAGTATTACAGAAAAAAATAAAAGAAGCCCTGTTGATATTTTAACGCAGAACCAGAACGCTTTTCTTACGCGGCTGTAAAGTTTCGCTCCGTAATTAAAACCGCATACAGGCTGAAATCCCTGCCCGAAACCCAGCATGATTGATGTTACAAACATCGATATTCTGCTTGCTATGGAAATGCCCGCTATCGCTGCGTCTCCGTAAGGGCGCGCAAAATGATTTATAACGATTGTAGCAANGCTCATAAGGCTCTGGCGGATCAGGGCAGGCACTCCGCCTTTAAACATTTCAGAGTAACGCTCAAGTGACGGTGAAAAATTCTTAAATTTAACGGGAATGTTTCCCNTGCTCCTTACAGCGTAGAAAAAAAGNATNAGAAAACTTGTCATCTGCGCAAATAAAGTCGCGATGCTTGCGCCCATTACGCCGAGATCAAAAACAAAAATAAAAAGCGGATCAAGAAAAATATTTAAAATTGCGCCTGATAACATTCCGGCCATCGCGACTGCNGCGCTTCCCTGAAAACGAAGCTGCTGATTAAGAACAGTCGCCGCTACCATCCATGGCGATGCAATCAAAATAAATAAAATATAATCCTTCGCGTACGGCAAAATTGTCGCGGTCGCTCCAAGCGCGTCAGCTAACGGTTCAAGGAATAAAATCCCTGCCGCCGCGATAAAAATCATCACGATAAAGCCGCTTATCAGCCCTGTCGCCGCCATTTTCTGAGCGCTTTCATAATCCTGCGCTCCAAGCGCGCGCGACATAAAATTTCCAGAACCCTGTCCGAAGAAAAAACCCATCGCCTGAATAACCGCCATCAGCGGAAAAGCGATTCCAACCGCCGCAATCTGGCTTGTTCCAAGCGAGCTTACAAAAAAAGTATCCGTAATATTATAAACGGCCGAAGTAAGCATTATCGTAAT
>WQTB01000220.1 GCA_009786495.1 Treponema sp. | reverse complement strand
AATGATCAACTGGCAATAGTAACAGTTACGGGAAATGATAAAGTCGGTTTAATCGCGAAGGTGTCCGCTTTTCTCGCCGAGCGCGAAATAAACATAGAAGACATATCNCAGACTGTTTTAAGCGGAAGCTTTGTAATGATGATGATGGTAAATTTAAACTCATGCGTAAAAGGCATTGATGATATTAAAAAAGAACTTGCCGTTCTGGGTGATTCGCTGAATGTCAGCATTAGTTTAATGCACGAAAAAGTTTTTTCTGCGATGCATCGCATATAAAAAATTACAACGTAATTTTTTATATGCGCAGGAGAAAAGCGGTGATTTTCTCCACGATTTTAATTATTGGTGTTATATGCTTTTTACCCCGTTTGAAATAAAAGAAACTGTTGATATGTTCATGCGTTACAAGCTGGATATAAGAGCAATTACGCTTGGCATCTCGCTTCTTGACTGTATTTCTTCTTCGGGGGACGCGACAAGAAATAAAATGCGCGAAAAAATCATGCGCGTCGCGGGTCCTCTTGTAAAAACCGGGCGCGACATCGAAAGCGAATACGGCATTCCGATAATTAATAAAAGAATTTCAGTTACTCCTGTCGCGCTTGTCGCGGCGTCAAGCGGTGAAAAAGACTATACGCCGTTCGCGAAAGTAATGGACGAAGCCGCGCAGGAGCTTGGAATCGATTTTATCGGCGGCTTTTCCGCGCTTGTTCAAAAGGGAATTACATCGGGCGATGATACGCTGATTAAATCCCTGCCCTGCGCGCTTTCCCAGACAGTGCGCACCTGCGCGTCAGTTAATGTCGCTTCGACAAAGAGCGGAATAAATATGGACGCTGTGCGCCTAATGGGACAGATAATAAAACAAACAGCCGAAGCGACAGCGGCAAATGACGGCATCGGCTGCGCGAAACTGGTTGTTTTCTGCAACGCGCCCGAAGACAATCCTTTTATGGCGGGCGCTTTTCACGGAACAGGAGAAGCCGAAAGCGTTTTAAATGTCGGCGTTTCAGGGCCCGGCGTAATAAAAGCCGCGATCGAAAACTGTCGCGGTTCAGGCTTTGACGCGTTAGCTGACACAATCAAAAAGACCGCGTTTAAAATTACGCGGATGGGGCAGCTTGTCGGAATGGAAGCGGCGCGGCGCCTTGGCGTTCCCTTCGGCATACTCGATCTTTCATTGGCTCCTACGCCCGCTGTGGGCGATTCTGTCGCGCGTATCCTGGAAGAAATGGGGCTTGAAACCGCCGGAACCCACGGAACAACAGCCGCGCTAGCTATGTTAACCGACATGGTGAAAAAAGGCGGCATAATGGCGTCCACAAATGTCGGCGGTTTTTCCGGGGCTTTCATTCCGGTTACCGAAGACGAAGGCATGATAGAAGCCGTAAGAAGCGGATGCCTTTCGCTTGATAAACTTGAAGCCATGACATGCGTATGTTCTGTCGGGCTTGATATGGTTCCGCTTCCCGGCGATACAACCGCCGCGACAATATCCGCGATAATCGCCGATGAAATGGCAATCGGCATGGTGAACAATAAGACTACAGCGGTGCGCGTAATTCCGGTACCCGGAAAAAAAGCCGGACAGTGGGCGCAATTCGGCGGCCTTCTTGGCGGCTCTCCCGTAATGGCGGTTAACAGCGCGAAAAGCGACGCGTTCATAAACCGCGGCGGGCGGATCCCCGCGCCGGTTCACAGTTTCAGGAACTGATTATGATTGTAATTAATTACGGCACGGACTGGAGTAAAACAGCTTACGGCGCGCTTGCCGCGTCCGATATCGGCAAATTTTTACAAAAGGAATTTTCTGTCGCGTTAAAACCCAATCTTGTAGTAGAAAAACACGCGGACTCGGGAGCGACAACTCATCCTGAAATGCTCGACGGGATTATTCTGTTTTTAAAAGATTTCGGCATAAAAAATATCAGCATAATGGAAAACTCTGCGGCAGGCCACAGCGCCGCGAAAGCGTTTAAGGTCTGCGGATATGAAGAGCTGTCAAAAAAACGCGGAGTAAAATTAATCGATCTTCAAAACGATAAGACAAGAACAATCCGCTGTGAAGGCATTGATATAAAAATATGCGAAACAGTTTTAAACGCGGATTTTTTTATCAACGCGCCTGTATTAAAAGCGCACAGCCAGACAATAATGACGTGCTGCATGAAAAATTTAAAGGGCTGCATACCCCAAAGCGAGATGAGACGCTTTCATACGCTCGGCCTTCACAAGCCAATCGCGGTGTTAAACGCAATATTTTCAGATTCTTTTAAAGACTCGCAGTATTGCGTTGTTGACAATATCTGCGGGGATTTAAGTTTTGAAGAAGGCGGATCGCCTGTGGAAGTTAACAGGATCATCGCGGGGCAAAATCCGGTTCTTGTCGATTCATTCTGCGTGCGGCAGATTGGCTTTAAAGAAGATGACATTGACTACATATCAACCGGAAGAAGACTCGGCGCAGGCGAATACTTTACGGAAAAAACAAAAACCGTTGTATTAAACGGCGATAACAAACCTGTTGTTAAAATGAAATGCGCCAGAATCGCGGAGCAGTATAAAAATATGATAGAAGAAGATTCCGCCTGCTCCGTGTGTTACGCTTCTCTTGTTTTCGCGCTTCACCGCAAGGGCGCGTTAAATTTAAAAAATAAAAAAATCTGCATAGGGCAGGGTTTTAAAGGTAAGACATCAGGCGCGGACGTTCTTGGAATCGGAAAATGCGCAAAGGGCTTTAAAACATTTGTTGACGGCTGTCCCGCGAAAGCCGCCGATATTATCGCTGCTCTTTAAATAATAANGTTTTAAAGATATAATCATATTACTGGGAACTTCAGTTTCTTAAAAAAATTTTCAGTTAAAGGAGCAGGTTATGGCGGCATTATTAAAAACAAATACCATTATTCAGGTTGGATTAATTGTCAAGGACATAGAAAAAACAAAAAAGAANTGGGCGGAGTTCTTCGGCATTGCGGTTCCGCAGACAGTAGAAGCGGGCGATTATAAAATCACGCAGACAAAGTACAAGGGAAAGCCNGCGCCAAAGGCNGCATGCAAGATGGCGTTCTTNGAAGCNGGGCCGGGTATGCAGCTTGAANTGATCCAGCCGAACGGCGAAAAAAGCACGTGGCAGGATTTTCTTGATAAAAACGGCGAAGGAATCCACCACATAGCGTTTAAGGTGAACGGAACCAGTAAAATTCTTGAAGCCTGCTCACAAGCCGGAATCAAATGCGTACAGCAGGGAAAATACGGCGA
>WQTB01000219.1 GCA_009786495.1 Treponema sp. | reverse complement strand
CGCATGGATCACTTTTTCCTTACAGGCGAAAACGGTTTCACCCTTACAAGCGATATTGTTTTTAATCCGCGCCTTAATATCGATTTTAATATTTACAGCGGNTCGGGCTTTTTTCAGAAAATTGATTTATCNCTNGGGACTGGGCTTTTTTCNTCCATAAACGACAATGTGTTTTCCGCGGAAGAAAGATATAACATCGATAAAATAAAACCCAACAGGTCATGGACTTCAATCATCGGCGTAAGATTTGAATTTCCGCAGTCGATCAGNCTTAACATAGAAGGTTATTACAAATATGTATANGACAGAATGTATATTACACTNGGCGCNGAAATAGGCGGATACGATATAACTCCAAGATTTGACGGCGAAGGAATTGTATGGGGAATTGACATAATGCTTCAAAAAATTCAGTCGCGTTACTGGGACGGATGGCTTTCCTATTCTTACAGCTGGGCAAAATACCGCGAGCCGCAGGGACTGCTTGGTGGAAGGGGAATTTCAGGCGGTAACAGGGGCGACGACTGGTATTTCCCGTCATTTCACAGATTCCATACTTTAAATTTTGTTTTTAATCTTAAGCCTGCGCAGAACATAAATCTTTATATGCGCCTTGGCATCGCATCAGGCGTTCCGCTTTCAAAACGTTCAGAAGAAGGTCCGCAGAGTTATCCTGTTTATCTTTACGAAAGCGATATATTCATAGAAAAATATTACTGGTCATCCTACATCGATGAAAATAACCGCACTACTCCGTCGCTGAATATGGATTTAAAATTTTCATTTTTCGGAGGCAACAAGTCGGGCAAAACAAGGTGGGAATTTTATTTCGCAGTAGAAAATGTACTGGGGCTATTGTATACTGCACAGGGCAATACAAGTTTTAACCAGTACACAGGAGAAATCGATCAGGGCAGTTTTGCCGCGACCTATGATATACCTATTCCAATACCGTCTTTTGGTTTTAAAATAAGTTATTAAATGCAAAATAAATAATGGGGAATTATTAATTTGAAAAAAAAATATTTATGTTTAACATTATTTATTTTATTATTCTCTGCATTATTTTTATTTTCAGGATGTATTTCTTTAATGGAAGACGCAGGAAAGATAATTGACGGCAGCGCGTTTATGGAGAAAACCCTGGCTATATTTATATCCGGCTCCGTTAACGGCGGCGAAAATCAGATTGAAATTAAAATAACCGAAAATAAAAGCAAAGAAAAGTTTGTCATTTTATCATTAAAAAAATATCCAATGATGAAGCTTAGGGGTTCGTATCCCGAAGATAACGGGCAGTTTCAGTTTACATCGCTTGAATACCTTGCGGGAAGCACGCACGGCTGGAATGAGTATTCGCTTCAGCTTCTTGGAACAGGCCGCATGTATCTTGATGATTTAAACAGCCAGCAGCTTGCGGCGCTGGAAATAACGGAAGAAATTGAATTTGCAAGTATTACAAACGCGCGCATTCACAGGTACGACACAAGGATTACAGGCGATGACGCGCTTAGGTCTTTACGCGGCCGCCACGATCGTATAATCTCATTAGTTGAATGGATGTTAACTTTAGATCATCCGTTTGATCAAAACATTAAAGAATTTGAAAAAAACTGGAAACCTTTTTTATTTCCGGAAACTGCCTTGTCATGGGACAGGCCGGGCGGCTGGCGGTTACAGGGAGACACATATATAACC
Organism: Treponema sp.; assembly: GCA_009786495.1. Next base: position 1,575 of record WQTB01000219.1, on the reverse strand, counting down.
GCAGAAGACATAAGATGGAATACAGCTTACACAGAGCGTGTTTTTCCGCAGGAGCTGTATGATGTCCGAAATTCGGGAACACTGCTTCGGGACTGGGAAGAAGCTTTAAGCTGGATATACATGATTTACGAATGGGATAATATAATAAAATTGTTATCNGATCATAATATTTTTTTAAAGGTGAGGTCATAAATGGAAACATCGTCTTTTTCGTTACTCGAACTTTTTCAGCTTGGGGGAGTTGTTATGTGGCCCCTGCTTGTGTTCTCGATTATTGTAGTCGCGATATCGCTTGAGCGCATCATTTTTCTTTTATATCATAATCTTGAAGTTAACGATATAACTTTGCGCGTATCGGAATATATAGAAAAAAATGATTATACAGGAGCTTTTGAATATCTTACGCCTTTAACAAAAAAACAAATGGGCGCGCGTATTTTATTATCGCTTGTAAAAAGCATTAAGCCGGGCCAGCCTTTTTCAGAACACCGCACGGAAAAAACAGTTGAAACAGAAGCTTCTAACTGCGTCAACTCCCTTGAAAACGGATTTAATTTTTTAACCGCCCTTGGCTCTCTTTCGCCGCTTACGGGTTTTCTGGGAACAGTAACAGGAATGATCGGCGCTTTCAGATCAATCGCCGAGGCGACAGAAGTAAACGCGCAAATCGTCGCGAACGGCATTTACGAAGCACTTATAACAACCGTCTTCGGCCTTGTAATCGCGATTATCGCGATGATTTCACATTCTGTTTTCAGCCATATTGTTGACAGGTTCGCGTCAAGGGTTGAAGGCTCCTGCTCCGGCTTAATCGCGCAGCTTGCCGCGCAGAATATTAATAACGCGCAAGAAAGCGGTTCATGAAAATAAAACGGCGGAAGAAAACAGGCTTTCTTGAAACCTGCGCGGCAAGCGATCTTGCTTTTCTGCTTATAATNTATTTTCTTGTAATCGCGGGATTCAGCGTTAATAANGGCTTTATCGTCAACCTTCCGGCTAAAGATTCCGCAAGGCTTATNTTAAAAGACGATCTNCTCCGCTTTGAAATGAACAGGTTAGGTGAAATTTTGTTAGCTGACGAAGTNCTGAGCATACAGGGCGCGGCATCTATAATACAAAGCGCGCAAAGGGAGAATCCTAATATCGCCGTAATAATTACAATAGACAGTCAGGCAAGATGGCAGAATGTAGTTTCATTTGTCGAGCTTGCGCAGAATCTGCGGATTGATTCATTTTCCTTTTCCATGAAAAAGGATAACCTATGAACATCAAGCGGAAAAAAACGGCGTTCTTTATTCCGACATTCTCAATGTCGGACATCGCGTTCCTTTTGCTGATATTTATTATGCTTGTATCATTGATCAATTACAGAAAGGAAGTAAAAATTGATTATCCTGAAGCAAAATCCGCACTTAGGGCTTCTGCGGAAAAAAACATGGAAGTCTGGATTGATATTGCAGGTAACATTTACATTGACGGCGATCCTGCAGATTACAAAACGCTTGAAATTGAAATATCGTATTTATATTTAAATTCTCCCGATACAAGGGTTCACATAATCGCCGACAGAAATAC
>WQTB01000218.1 GCA_009786495.1 Treponema sp. | reverse complement strand
CCGCAGGAATTTCGCCTGCCGCCGTACAATGCGGGATTAAACAATCACATGAACGCTTATTTTTTAGGAGCGAATATGCAGTGTGAACCCATGCAGGGTCAGACTAAAAGCGAATGGTCCAACACAAGTTCTCTTTCTGAAGGAAAGACGAGAATTCCGTCGGGCTGNGCGATTTCCGGCATCATCAACAAGTCAGGAAGACGCATCAGCGGCGAGTCGATAATTAATTCAATTTCCGTGATGCACGATCGTTCCAACGGCCTTGGCGGCGGTTTCGCGGCTTACGGGATTTACCCCGAGTACAGGGATTTTTACGCGCTGCATATTTTTTACGATTCAACTGCCGCAAAAAAAGAGTGCGAAGAATTTCTAGACAGACACTTTGATATAATTAACCTTTCCAAAATACCCGTAAGAAAAATAAAGGAAATCACCGACGAGCCTTTGATCTGGCGTTACTTTGTTACGCCGCTTCCCACAAAGCTCGCGGACAGCCAGCTTGACGAGCGCGAGTTTGTTTCAAGGTGCGTGTTCCGCGTAAACACGTCGATAAACGGCGCGTATGTTTTTTCAAGCGGCAAGGATATGGGCTGTTTTAAGGCTGTAGGTTTTCCCGAAGATGTCGGGCGTTTTTACAAACTGGAAGAATACGAAGGCTGGTGTTTTACAGCTCACGGCCGTTACCCGACAAACACGCCGGGCTGGTGGGGCGGCGCGCATCCCTTTTCGCTTCTTGATTATTCAGTTGTGCATAACGGCGAAATTTCTTCATACGACGCGAACCGCCGCGCAATTGAAATGTACGGTTACAAATGCACGCTTCAGACCGACACTGAAGTTATCACATATATAATTGATTACCTACACAGAAAAGTCGGGTTAAAGTTAAACGAAATCGCGTCCGTTATCGCGGCTCCTTTCTGGCAGACAATCAGCAGAATGTCGCCTGAGGACAGGGAGATTCATGAATATTTGCGCGTAATGTTCGCGGATCAGCTTATCACAGGNCCGTTTTCGATCATTGTCGGTTTTGACAGCGGAGCGGGCGAACGCGGGCTTATGGCTTTGAATGACAGGCTTAAGCTTCGCAGCATGGTAATCGGCGAAAAAGACGATACTGTTTACATCGCAAGCGAAGAAGCCGCCATCCGCATCANCGAACCCAATCTNGACAATGTGTGGGCGCCAAGGGGCGGACAGCCTGTAATAATNAAGTGCGAAGCGTAAAGTCAGGAGCGNGNGAATGAGCGGTGANCAGGGAATAAATTGCATAAATAAATTAGGAGAGCGTTAAATGCCTGTAAAATATATATATCCTGAATATGAAATCGCCAGGAATTACGAAAGGTGCATTTCATGCCGCGCCTGCGAAAGNCAATGCGCGAATGAAGTTCACGGGTATCTTTCAGAGGAAAATAAAGTTGTCTGCGCGGATGAAGAAAAGTGCGTTAACTGCCATCGCTGCGTTTCGCTGTGTCCGACGCGCGCGTTAAAAATTGTAAAAAGCGGCAACACATATAAAACAAACGTAAACTGGAGCGAAAAAACAATCAATGAAATTTACCGTCAGGCGGATTCAGGCGGCGTTCTGCTNTCCAGCATGGGAAATCCCGAAGATTTTCCGGTTTACTTTAACAAAATTCTTTTAAACGCTTCGCAGGTTACGAANCCGTCGATTGANCCGCTGCGNGAACCGATGGAAACAAAAGTATCGTTAGGCGCAAAGTTTCAGCATATTGAGCGTGACGCGAAAGGCAGGCTGATAAACAATCTGCCGCCGCAGCTTTTCCTTTCCATGCCGGTGATGTTTTCCGCGATGAGCTACGGCTCGATCAGCTATAACGCCCACGAAAGCCTGGCGCGCGCCGCTGAAAAACTCGGCATTCTTTACAACACAGGCGAAGGCGGTCTGCATGATGATTTTTACCGCTACGGAAAAAATACAATTGTGCAGGTTGCTTCGGGCCGCTTCGGCGTTCATCCCGGATATTTAAACGCGGGCGCAGCAATCGAAATAAAAATGGGACAGGGCGCAAAGCCCGGAATCGGCGGACACCTTCCTGGAAAAAAAATTGTCGGCGACATTGCGCGCACAAGAATGATACCCGAAGGAACAGACGCGATCTCGCCAGCTCCGCATCATGATATTTATTCCATAGAAGATTTACGCCAGCTTGTTTTTTCGCTGAAAGAAGCGGTCGAATATAAAAAACCTGTAATAGTGAAGATCGCGGCTGTTCACAATGTCGCCGCAATCGCAAGCGGCATCGCGCGCAGCGGCGCGGATATAATTTCCATTGACGGTTTCCGCGGCGGAACAGGCGCGGCGCCGACGCGCATCAGAGACAATGTCGGCATCCCGATAGAACTTGCGCTTGCGAGCGTTGACAAGCGTCTTCGCGACGAAGGCATCCGCGACAATGTGTCTTTGGTTGTCGGCGGCAGCATTCATTCAAGCGCGGATATTGTAAAAGCTGTCGCGCTCGGCGCGGACTGCGTCTATCTGGGGACATCAGCGTTACTTGCTCTGGGCTGCCATTTATGCAGAAGCTGCCACAACGGAAAATGTAACTGGGGAATCGCGACGCAAATCCCGGAATTAACAAAAAGATTAAATCCAGACATTGGTTACAAACGCCTTGTAAATTTATTAACTGCATGGCAGCACGAGATAAAGGAAATGATGGGCGGCATGGGAATCAACTCGATTGAAAGTCTAAAAGGAAACAGATTGATGCTGCGCGGCGTCGGTCTTAACGAAAAAGAACTTCAGATTCTTGGAATTAAACACGCAGGCGAATAAATATTAACGCGTACCGCGTTTGTCACANAATGCCGGAGTAAGATATTCTTTAGATTAAGTTATATGGAAGCGTTTATCTCTTGCGGTAGATAAANGCGTACCCGCCTTCATGAATAATTAATATATTTCCATGCAAACTGTAAGGCAAATGATACGAATATCCATTNCCTGAAGACAATTTTAANTAAGCGCCGGCAGGNTCAAAATTAACAGGTCCGATTATTTCACCCATATTATTAATGTTCAGAACATTGTTGGAAAAAATGTATAAAGCTACAAAATTTTCGGCTTTAAGATCCTGTTCATTAAAACTGTCTTCATCATCTAATAAACCAATTAACTCCCATGTTCCCTGCAGGGAGTTTGTCACGGACTGCTGGCTTTGAGCNAAACCGTTCACGCCCGCCGTTAAAATAATCAAAAATAAAAAAAGTTTTTTCATATAAAATTCCTTTGCGGCAAAAAACAAAAATTACCGCTTGTATTAATTAATGC
>WQTB01000217.1 GCA_009786495.1 Treponema sp. | reverse complement strand
AAAGCCGCGGCTATCGATATGATCACGACAGCTTTTCTCGCAAGAGGCCATGTGCTTCTTGAAGATGTTCCCGGCACAGGCAAGACAATCCTCGCGCGCGCNTTTGCCGCAAGCCTTAATCTTAGTTTCGCGAGAATCCAGTGCACGCCGGATTTNCTGCCTGCTGACATNTTGGGCGTTTCAATCTGGAGACAGGCTGAGGAATTTGACGACAGAAAGGGACGCTTTGTTTACAGGGCAGGCCCTGTCGTAAATCAATTTGTGCTTGTTGATGAAATTAACCGCGCGACTCCAAGAACGCAGTCTGCGCTGCTTGAAGCGATGGCTGAAGCGCAGATAACGGTAGACGGAAGCAGGCGCGCGCTGCCGGAACCATTTTTTGTAATGGCGACAGAGAACCCGATTGAATATGAAGGAACCTTCCCGCTTCCCGAAGCGCAAAAAGACCGGTTTCTGCTTTCGCTTGACATCGGATATCCTGACGCGGAATCCGAATCGCGGATGCTGGAAAACCAGCGGCGCATAAGCCATCCGATAACCGATTTAAAGCCTGTCGCTNCAGCGGACGAGATCGCTCCGCTGCAGGAAGCGGTTAGTATAATTCATGTTGACAATGTTGTAAAAGNTTATCTTTTAGCTTTGATTCAGGCGACGCGTACGAATCAGAATTTGCGCACAGGCATTTCNCCCAGGGGAAGCCTTGCGCTTTACAGAAGCTCGCAGGCATTGGCCGGAATAAGAAACCGCAACTTTGTAACGCCTGAAGATGTAAAGGAAATGGCGAAAAATGTTTTCCGCCAGAGGCTCCTTCTTACGTCAGAAGCGTTTGTCAGGGGAGTATCACCGGACAGGATCATTCAATCCATTCTTGAAACAACGCCGATACCCGAATACAGGGCGGCTTCATGAAAAATCCCGTTTGGGAAAGCGTCAGAATCCGCAGAACAAATCTTTTAAAAAGCGGAACAGTTATTCTTTTTCTTGTTTGGATTTTTACGCCGTATATTATTCTGCAGTTTGTATGCCTTTTTTTTATAATGGTTTTAGTTTTATCAAGATTATATACAGAGTACCTGATAAATAAAATCCGCGTGATAAGAATGGACAGCGAACTGCGGTCTTTCCGCCATGAATGGGTTCATGTTGAATTAAAAATTGAGAATCACGGGATTTTTCCGGCTCACATGATCGTCGTTAACGATTCACCGGGTGATATCGCTGTTTTTAGCATGAAAAAAATTTTCCGCACCATGGAAAAAAAATCATGGACTGTTTTATCATGGGACGGATTATGCGCGGACAGGGGCGTCTTTCATACAGGACCTGCCGTTGTAAGGGGCGCCGATCCGCTCGGCATATTTCCGTTTCACTTAACAGCGCGGGAAAAAACAAAGCTTTACGTATACCCCGTCTTCCGTTCGATCTCCGTAAAAAACAACGGCGGCATTCCGCTTGGAAACATGATCAGCGTAAATCCGCTTTTTGAAGATATTACCCGCTGCAGATCGCTTCGCCCTTACACCCCAGGCGACGAGCCGCGCAGAATCAACTGGAAAGTAAGCGCCCATTTATCAGGCGGAAGCCGTAATAATTCCGGCAGTCTTCTTGTTAATGAATTTGAAGCCACGGCATCCTACCCTGTCATGGTTTTTCTTAATGCTGATCCGGCGGAATATCATATAAAAACGCGCGGCGTTTATATAGAAAGAACAATCGAAGCTGCGGCGGCTCTCTGCCTAAAAACTTCTTCTGACAGGCAGGAACTTGGGATTATTTTTCACACTTCATGCAAAGAAAGCGGCACGAATGTCATTCAGCCTTCTTCTTTTACGCTGGTTCCGATTCTTGAACGCCTTGCCGCTCTTGACTGGTCTAAATACATTATAGGAACAGATATGCCGGCGGAAGGCGATGTTTCGCATAACAGCGCGCTAATCATGCTTGATCACGGGAAGCGTCTTCCCTACGGAACGCGTTATATTTACGCCGGCCCTGATTTAGGCGATGAAGCTTATATAATGTTAAATTCGCTAAGAAGGCATCATTTGTACCTTGAATACATAATCATTGACAGGCGGAAGATGCCTTCTTTGGTTCCGGGAAAATCGAAAAGACATCAGATGAAGGAAACAGGCTATGAAATCATCTGAAACAAGACCGGGCGGCATTTTTACAGAATACAGGGATTCAGACGATACTTCGCGCGGAATAGTTATAGAAGAATCCCGCGGATTTCTCGCAAACGGCCCATTATATTCTCTGCTTGCGGTATATATGCCGGTAACAATTCTTGCCGCGGTAATTTCTCTTGCGCAAACATTTTTTTCCTATTCGCTTAACATCGCGGTGATAGTAATATCTGGCCTGCTTAGCGGAATACTCGCTTCGTTATACTGCGATTTTATGAAAAACAATAAAGCGAGCATGACGGCGGCGAACATAAGAGGCGGCATTATAATCATCGCGTTTTTCTACGCGTTTTCTTCCCTGCTCCGCTTCGCAGATCCATTAAGCGAAAAATTTATTCCGTACTTTACAAATCTTTTTTCAGCCGCGGGTGCGCTTTATACATGGATTTATGTCATATCACTAAAAAAAATATTCAGCGCGCGCAAAAGGTTTGAATTATATTCGCAATTATACCAGGGAAAAAAGCTTCAGCAGGTGTTGTATGAAGATTCAAGTTTTTTGCAATATACCGACGAAAACATTAACAACACAAGATACAAGTATCTTGTTCAGCTTGTCATTACAGGACTTTTGACAATTCTCTGCGTTTTTTTAAAAAGGGAGCCGCCTGAAGGTTTTTATGTACTTCTTGCGGTTATGTTCATGGGCGCGGTTTTAATTTTCAGTTTTTTTGAGATTATGAAATGGGAACATTATTTTTCCGCAGAAGGAATTTCGCTGAGTGCGCAGGATCGCGTTAAACGCATTCTTGGAGCGGGCATTGTAACTTTTATCTGCGCGGCGGCGGCTGTTATTATAGCTTCGGATAAAAGCGTTATTCCGTTTTCTATTATAACGAATTTCATTTTATGGTTCTTAAATCTTTTCCGTTCGGATCGCGTGATAGTTCATGAAGAAATACCGGAATTTAAAATGGGTCTTGACGTGCCGCCGCAGGGCTTCACGCCTTTTTCGGAAAGCGGTATCGCCGAAGAACCCNGCAAATTCCCAGAAATTTTTCAACAGATTTTAAAATACGGATTTATTTTGCTTGCCATAGCATTGTTTATCAGATTCATGATTTCGCCGCTAATAAACAGGGGCAAAGCGTTAAAAAACATGACGTTCGCACAAAAATTAATCAGGATAATAAA
>WQTB01000216.1 GCA_009786495.1 Treponema sp. | reverse complement strand
TGGGAGATTAATGGACTTGTTCGATAACTTCAGTTATTGAACAACTCTAATATTAAAAAAGGGCTGTCATTCGGCAGCCCTTTTCCGGTTAAATTAAAATANTATTTTTTTATTACGCAACTTTAAATTTTGATACTTCGCCGATTAACACGCTTATCCCGTCGCGGTTTTTGCCGCTTATTTCATTTACATGATTCACCGCGACATTTATCTGATCGGCGCCGGTCGCCATTTCGCTCATGCCGCATTCAATTTCCTGAGTCGCTTTTTCAAGGTTTTCGCTTTCACGGATAACTTCGTTCGCGTTCTGAAGCATTTCATCCGATCTGTCGCTTACCTGCCTTGTTATATCGTTCACTTTACCGACACCTTCAAGAATTTGTTTGCTGCCGACTCCCTGCTCTTCCATCGCGCGAAGAATATTTTCTTCCTGCTCGGCTACTATTTTGACGCTGTCATCAATCGCGCCGAACTTTGTTAAAACATTTCCTGTTGACTGCGTAATTTTATCAATCGAGCCTTTNATNTTTTTCAGAACAATGCTGATTGTCTTTGACTGTTCGCTGGAACTTTCCGCCAACTTACGGATTTCATCGGCGACAACGGCAAAGCCTTTGCCAGCGTCTCCTGCGTGCGCGGCTTCAATCGCGGCGTTCATTGACAAAAGATTTGTCTGGCTTGATATATTTTGCATTACAGAATTTATTTCCATAAGGCCTTCGGAATCCTGTGATATTTCCTGAATATCCTCAGAAACTTCATGCAGACTGCTGCGCCCTACTTCCGAAGCGTCCTTTAAAATCTTTACATTGTTGGCGTTACTGATAACGGTATTTGTCACCGAATTGGTATTCGCGACCATTTGCTCAATCGCGGACGAAGCCTGAGCGACATTTTTACTCTGCTCCTGAACCAGTTTATCAAGCTTGTTAATATTGCCGACAACCTGTCCCATTGTCGCGTGGGTCTGGCTGACGCTCGCGCTCTGGTTTATGACGCGCCCTTTAATGCTTTGAATATTCATCGTGATCTGGTTTACAGCCGCGGCTGTTTCATTCATATTGCCCGCGAGATCAGTTCCGACATTGGACAGAACGTCCGACTCACTCTTGATTGATAAAACAAGGTGCCTGATTTTTGTAAGAGTGTTATTAAAGTATTTGGCAAGGTCGCCGATTTCGTCATTTGATTTTGCGGATATTGTTCGGGTTAAATCGCCTTCGCCNTCGGAAATATCCCTAAGAGTATCCGTTACTGAAACAAGCGGTTTTGTGACAAAATGCAGTATAAAATATGTAATTACAGCTCCCATAAGCACTGCGATTACAGCAAGTATAATCGTAAATTTTGTAATTTCGTGAACCGGCTTTAAAATATGCGACTCGGACGCTCCTATCAATATAGACCATGTTTGATCCGATCCGCCGATNGGAAACGACTGCATTACCATAATGATATTTGTGTTAAGCGTCGGATCATAGGATTCGCCTGAAAAATTCGCGCCGCTTTGAATCGCGTTAAACGCGGCGTTTTTCGAAGCGCCGTATTCAACATCGACATCTAACATATTTTTGCCGATNCTTTCAGGCAGAAAATGCGCAAGAATATCGCCGTTGCCGGAATACATAACCATTAAAGCGATGTTATCGTCTTCGTGCAGNGTTTTTTCCAGCGTAGGCTGTATAACGGAAATATCAAGAAGGCATCCTACGGCTCCTATTACTTCATTGGTGCGCGGATGTATGATAGGAACCTGTATTAAAAGCCCGAAGCTGTCTTTTCCGTTTATCCTTTGGGGCACAGGGTTATCAAAGCGGTCTTTTCTTGCGTTAGGGCCGTTTAGATGATCCATGGTTTGAGCAATATCAGTGCTGGCTCGGGTCGTAATAACGCCTGTTTCCTTGGTAACAGTCATGGCATACTGCCCTGTCGGGCCGGAACCCGTCCTGCCAATATATTCATCGTCCATTCCGTCCAGGGCATTTGGTTTCCAAATCGAAAAGGTCATCCCCCATCTTTCATTCTCAAGAAGAGCGCCCTTTAACATGCTGTCAAATTGATCTCTCCTTGTTTCCGCAGGCAGGCTTTCAAAATCTTCCATAATCGCNGCCAGAGTACTCAAAGCCAGAATATGACCGTCTTCGCGGCCTTTCCAGTAATTGACTTCCCTTTCGAGCATATGCTCGAGATTATTCATGCTCAGTTCAAGGCTTATATTTGAAGCCTCATTCAGAAGCAGCGCCGCGATTCCCGTTACGATGAACACCACAATTGCGATCACCATAAGGCTTAGTTTAAATTTGAGTTTCATTTTATTCCTCCTCAATTAATCTTAAATAAAATATAGGAATTCGGAATAAAACAGACAAGAAAAAAAGAAAATTATAATTTTTGGTTATTTTTTGATTATATTGAGGCTTTCCCAAAACCCGGTTAGTTATGAAAAAAGCTAAATTTTAAAATATTTTATACAGTCATAATATCATACCCGGCTTCCAGTACAATCCTGTATTTCAGGTATACTTCTTCCAGCGTATGAACAGGACCCGGAGCCAGAACCCTTTTTCGCAGCGTACAGGCTTCTTTTCTTTCCATAAAAAAGTCATAAATCGCCCTTGGATCATGATCGTTAACGACAGAATACGACGGCATTGAATCCAAAAAAGAGCGGACTTCATCGTGTCCTACAGACGTTACGCCGTAGCGTTTCAACCTGTTTCTGACCTGCTGAATTTCTTCATAAGAAAGACCAAAAAGAAACTCTTCCAGCGCCCATCTTGTTTCATTATTTGTTGATTCTTCTTTAAGGAAATCTTCCCATTCGGTTTCAACGCCCATATCGATTGATATGCGCAAAAGCTCGGTATTTCCGTCCATTGTACCAAAACTGGGCGGGGCTGAATCCCTTGCCGTCCAAAGCGACGAAAGCGCCATCAAATGCCGGATGCTGCGAAGGTCTGTGCCGCTGTCCCAAAGGGCAATCAAGTCATTCGCCAGTTTTGCCTTGGTGCTTTCGGAAAAACTTGGATCGTCAAGACAGGAAAAATACACATTTTCAGCCATCAATGTAAAAACAACAGAAAATGAGATGCTTCTCGCCGGAACGCAGTATTCGTCATGGCCTTCCGTAAGCCTTGCAAGCAGCCAGAACGCGTGGAATTTAGCCACAAGATAACTACGCAGCGCGACCACTTTTGTAGGAGTCTTTAAAATATGCGACGCGGCGGAAAATACAAGCAGGGATTCTGTAAGCCTGTTTTCATTAACAAGAATATCCCTGACAAACTGGGTATTCTTGATTGAAGGATAATCAAAAACCGCATTACCC
>WQTB01000215.1 GCA_009786495.1 Treponema sp. | reverse complement strand
CAGTTTTTTGTTTTCTTCAAAAGCCTTTTTTATCTGTGAGACAGCTTCATCTCGAATGTCAACTAACGTCATGCTACTTGCTCCTTCATAAAAATATCTATAGCGTCCTGCAGTTCGATAATATTATCAGTGTTGATTCCAAGAAATTCCCTGCGGCGTTTTTCGCTTTTTGCGTTCTGGTGATAATCCGCATATTCCATCGGAGAACCGATAAGAATAGAATCGTTACCTGCTAATTGAAATGTAATGGAATCTGCCATGAGTCCACCCCTTGTCAGAATTCCTCCGCTTGAATCTAAAATTTTTCTGGCTTTATACTTTTTAGTTAACTCCCGCCAGGGATCGCCATGCGGATCCTCCAACGTATCAAATCGCTCCTGGGTCTGTCCTACAACAACTTCTCCAAGGCTGTTTAACAGCCTGTCGGTATCTCCGCCTGATAACATAAAAGATGTTAATTTTTGCGCGAGCTTTTTTATTTCGCTTAAATTGACTTCAACGGCGGCACCCATCAGTACATCCTTCCTTTTTTAAAGAATCTGCCGTCTTCAATGCCTTCGTCATTATTTGGCGTAACGACTTCAGAAGACTGTAAACCCGGACCTTCAAGACCGCCTTGATATTCACGGTTGATTTTGTTCAATAGGCTCATATTGTCGCGATATTTTTCCCTCGCGTCCTCGCTGCCGGAAACAGCGTCAGTCAGACGGTACAGCGCGATGTCAGTGCAGATGCTGTTAAGCGCATCCGCGAATTGCGGATTCACAGGCAAGGCAATCTCCCCGGTTTCTTTATCCAAAAGCCAGGGGAGATTAGCTGTAATGATTCCTGTCGCATCCTGCAAAGCAATTTCAATCCGAGCGCTGTCAGGCTCGCCGTCATTATCAACCGGCATAATCGCCGACTGCGGTATTCGTGAAAGAAATTGCTGTGCGGAAACTAATGGAATCATTCGCTTGCGCCTTCCTTTTCATTTTTGCAGATAACAACCCACGGATCTTTTTCAAGTGCCGCAAGTTGTTCTTCCGTAACATTGTAGGTTTGGGCTTTCTGCGTCAAAACCAACCCTGCGCGGCGGTATTGCGAATATTCCGTTTTATGCCGCAATAAAACAGATTGTTTTTTTGTATTGTCCTGCTGATCATTATTTTGACCTTTCTGCTGACCATTCTGCGAAGTGACCGGCGGATTATTCTGTTGATCAGTCGATTGAATTTCTTTTGGATTGTATCCGGCATCAATAAGCAGCTTCCAAACTTCTTTTTCTTTTAAGCCGTTTTCTTTCGCCATTTCAATGACAATGGCGTTACGCTCTTTTTTCTCCGCTTTGCATAGGCGCTCAATCAAAAGGTTTATTTTCTCCTTATCCATTGAGAACCTCCAACGAAGATTCGCCAATATAATCCACGACGATCAGCTCCGCTGTGTGGTAATTCGCATTTGACTCGCCGCTGTTGATGAATTGCTTTTCCAGAATTGCGCGTGCCGCAGCTTCATTGGTAGGATCGACAACAAGGTGCGTCGGGATAATTCCCATCGGCGAGCCGCCGTCACGCTTGAAGGTTCTCATTTTTAAACGCGCTGCTTCATAATTGGCGGCGGTAAGTTTTGTTTTTGAAGCGACCGCCTGCTGCCACAAACCATATCCGAAACTGCCGCGATACCTGATACCGTAAAGATATTGATCTTTCATGAAGACAGAATCGTTTTTGGTGTCAGTGATTTCTTCAAATTCAGGAGCTGAACGCTGCTGTAAAATCAGCGGCTTCAGACTTCCGCGAAGAGAAAGAAGGAACCACGGCATTTCGCTTCCTGTACCGACGATGTTGGAAACCATTGACGCGGTTCCCGTTCCGTCAACTTTGGCATATACCGGATGTTCGGTATCAAAGAAATTCTGACCGTCAAAGCAAAGATTGGAGAAACCTTTTGTTAAAAGGTCTGCAATGTTTTGATTAAAGAAGCGTTCGACTTCATCAGCCATTTCCCGCGCAAGGACGGAATACTGGCCGAAGTTATCGTCTTCAATCGAAGCGCGATCAACGCCGAGCGTTGCCTCATACTTTTTGTTGACGATCTGATACGCCGCTTCGGAAATGTCTTTGATAACACGATCGCCGAGCCATTCGCGTAATTGCGGAAACTGGCCGAGCCAGCCGTATGTATTGCTGATTGTATTGCTTGTGATGATAGTCGCGACCAGTTTGTAAATTGACTGCGCTCCAAGTTCCGCAAAACGATTTTTAAATTCAGCGCGGAGCAATGTCCGCAAATTTTGCAATGTTTGATTTGTTATGATCATTTTCCTGCCTCCCGTAATTTTGCCCATTCTTCGGGCGTTTTTCCCGCGGCTTTCGCAAAAGCCGCTTCTTCGCTGTTAAGTGAAACTTGCGTGCCCGGCGCTGCGCCTGCCGGAGCCGCCGGAGCGGCGCTGATAATTGCAGGGCCATCCGCTACAATTTTTCTGACTGTTTCAAGTCCTTCTTTTGTTGAACACAACGCAAGGTATTCAGCTTTGCTTGCGGGCGCGATCTTGCATTTTGCGATTCCTTCATCGACAACAGCTTCCGCGTCCTTCTTAATCCGCTCCGCGTTAAGATCGGCAAGCTGCTTTTCAGCGGCGACAGCCCTTGTTTCCATCGCGTTTAAATCCGCGCGCGGCGCGTATGCGGCAAGATCAACCTTTGGTTTTTCCGCTTGCAGCGCGGTTGTTTCTTTTGCCGCATTCAGCGTTTTTACTGCGGCGATCACATCTGCTTCCGTTGCTGTTTCGGTTAAACCCAAAAGAGCTAAAAGTTCCTTTGACATAGGAACCTCCTTTTTATTAATTTCTAACTGCTCTGAATTAAGAGCAGGTAATTCAAGGTTTGGCGTATTGGTAAGAGCGGCGCGCAGGATGCAATTTATTTCTCCTTTTTCGTTATGCGCAAATACAGGAGATATAAAACGGTATTCTTTTTTGGAAACAGCTTCGCGCCCGCGTTCTGTCCATTCGACATCAGCCCAAATAGCGCCCGATTCATCAGCGCATAAATTTTTCATCCAGCCGAATGCCGGAGACGCGCCGCCTTTAGGCGCGCTTAAATCCGTGGAATGATTTTCATCAATGGGCAGCATTGGAAGCCTAACGTTTGAATTTAACGCGGCTTGTTTCGGGTTATTGTTTTTCCATTCGCGGCTGTCACGGCCTTTAACGATCCTGTCCGAAGGAACAAGCATGATCCTGCTTGGGATTTCTTCCTGAAAGTTAAGTGATAAAAAAAGACTGCCCGTTTTCATACAGGCAGTCTACAAATAAAAATCGGCGTTTTTACATTAATTATAATTAATG
>WQTB01000214.1 GCA_009786495.1 Treponema sp. | reverse complement strand
GCTATCAAAGTAAAATCCTTATATTCGGCGGCAAGGAAGCGGCCTTCGTCGTCAAATTCATTTTTTCCGAGCAGCTGAACGTTAACGGGTTCCTTCTTTGTATAAATCGCGACGCCGGAATAACCTTTCTTTTTTGCGCTTGCCCAGAATGAAAAATAGGTTTTATTTTTATTTTTTGTCTGCGGATTTATGAAAGCCGGCGAAAGCTGGCCGGGATCAGCCTTTGTTTCGTTAAGGCATAAAATATCGGGGTCTTCTTTTTTTAACCATTCAAAAAAACCTTTTTTTTCCACGGCGCGAATGCCGTTTACATTCCATGAAATTATCCGCATGGCTAATTATAAATCTTAAATAACTTTATTTTCAATCCATTTGTTGCTGAACCAGCGCTTTGCGAAAAATATTCCGCGGAAAAGAAAATCAGCGCCCATCGCCATATACACAGCGACAGGTCCAAGGCCGATTGTATAAGCCATAAAGAACGACGAGCACACCCTTACAAGCCACATTGTCGAGACTGCGACTACCATGACATAGCGGGCGTCTCCTGCGGCTTTTAGCGCGTTGGGAAGAACAAACGAAGGACACCAGAATAATGTTGATGTTATGCAGTGAACCCTTAAAAACGTTACGCATAAATCATGAGCGTCCTGCGAAAGGTTAAAAATGCTTATTATGGGATGCATAAAAATAAAAATATTTATATTGATAAAAAGGTATGTAATATAGGAAAGTATCATTATTTTTTTTGTAAATCTTTTCGCGGCAAGATAGTCGCCCGCGCCGATGCACTGGCCCGCGATTATTAGAAGCCCTATTCCGTAGCCGCTTCCCGGCATAAACGCAAGAGAATTTATTGTCGCGCCGACGGCGTTAGCTGCAATCGCGGCTGTTCCGAATACCGTAAAAATTCTTGTTACAAGAATTTTTCCAACCTGAAACATGGAAGCTTCAAGACCGCTTGGTATTCCTATGTTTAAAATGCGCCTGATCATCGTCCAGTCGATTTTTATTTTTGTAATTTCGTGCAGATTGATGATTCTTGTTTTGTCCTTCATAAGAAGGTGCATTAAAAGCAGCGCGACGGCAGCCCGCCCGATCAATGTGGAGATCGCGGCGCCGGCGACGCCGAGTTTAAACACATAAATAAAAAGCGCGTTCCCCGCTATATTAAAAACATTTAAAAGGATAACCGTGCGCATCGGGACTTTGGAATTTCCCTGGCAGCGGAACATCGCGGCGGCAGCCGTGTACAGCGCAAGAAACGGATACGAAATCGCTATGAATAAAAAATAAATATCCGCCGAATGCATTACGTCATCGGCGATATTTCCGTAGATGAACCTGAGTATCGGCCCCCTTGTTATTATGGTTAAAACCATCATTACAAGCGAAATAAAAAGTCCCGCGTAGACAAGCTGCCTTGCGGAGCAGCAGGCGTTTTTTTCATCCTTTCGCCCAAGGTACTGGCTTGCCACGACTGAGCCGCCAGTTGCGATTGCGTTAAACGCCGTAATGATTAAAAAGTTGATGCTTTCCACAAGTGAAATGCCGGAAACGGCGTGCTCGCCTACAGAGCTTACCATCACCATGTCGACCATTCCGATCATGACAACAAGGAGCTGTTCGACAATTAACGGCCAGAAAAGCGAAAAAAGCTGCTTGTTGCTCCAGTCCACCCTAAGTACGACAGGAGTGTCAATGGGCGAGCTCGGGATTGCCGGTATTGCTTCGGAGACTGTGTGCTTGTGAGCGCCGTCCGCGTTTCCCGCAGACATAAAGGTGTCCTTTGAGTCCGGTTTATTATCCAATTGATTTCTCCGTCAATTCCCAAAATTAACTGTTTATTCATGTTAACAAAAACGGTTATAATTGACAAGATAAACGCGGGAGCAGTGCGAGTCAGAAAGCCGCGCGAAGCGTTTTTGTTTTTTTGCTGTCGTTTATTTTTTCATTCTGATATAATTGTCAAAATTTCTCTTTGCCGAATTAAAAAGTTCCTTCAATGTCTGCTTTATAAGTTTTCTTTCCGATTCATCTATGGTGTTTAACGATTTAAAAACTTTGCCTGCCGATATAAACCACGATTTTTCAAGATCGATTATTGATTCCACTTCCGCCGCGCTTATAATGTGATACATTGTTTCTATAAACTGTTCGCGGCGCGGCTTGTCAAGGCAGTCAACCCATTCCCTTAAAGTGCTGTTGATAAACTGGCTGCTCAGCGTGGATTTTTCCGCGCGGACAAGATCGTTATTTGACACTTCCCATGAATAAAGGCTGTGCTGTAAAAGTCCGCTTTGGCTGCTTTTTATCACTGTGCTATCCGACCCGTGTTCAAGCAGCATTCCGATTATTGAAGACTGCGGAACATAGGAATGTATTCTGTCCTTTACCGCTTTAAAACCCGGGCTTGAGATTATATTTTCGTGGAAACCGGGCGAGTCGTTGCTGTAGATGTCTGTTATGCGATGTCTGATATTTTTTCCGCACTGGGACGCCGCGTAAATCGCGAGATTTCCGCCTTTTGAATGGCCTCCGATTCGCAGCGGCCGGTTTATCATCGCAGCCATTTTTTCTATGTAGTTCACGGCTTCAGCCTGCGCGGGTATTACATCCTTAAAACACATATTAAAATCTTCTTTCCATCCGACGATTGACGAATCAGTGCCGCGGAACGCGATAAAGCAGTGGTTGTCGCTTGTGTAAATGCAAAGCGCGGAAAACTGCAATTCGCGGTTTAGATCAATTTTATTTACGTAACCGAACAGCTGGCAGTTTCCGAAACGCCTTGATTTGGAAAGCGTTCTGATTAAATCCGGGTCTTCCTTAAAAACTGATGTCTGCTTTAAACCTTCAGGGCTTTTTATTTTTTCGTCAAAAATCCGCACGGCAAGATCGATGCTGATCCCGTCTTTGTCTTCGGGACCGGGAACAATTCCGTCCAGCGTAAGATACGAAAGCTGGGAAAAAATAATATTATCCACAGGATTAAATGGCGATACGTTAAAATCAAGATCGCCTCTCCATTCTATGTAATCAAAAATGTTAGCCATTATTATTAATATAGTATAAAATATGCTCATGTTAAATGGCACGAAAGAAGATTTTTCCGGATATGTTGTTCATTCCTACCCTGACACAAGGCGAAACAGGCTTTATCTTCTTGGCCGTCTTTCCTGCGGTAAAACATTCGCCGCTGTCATTACCGGAAAAGACTGGCGCCCGTACCTTCATGTTCTTGAAAAAGATTATCAGCGCGCAAGGCAGCTTTTTAATTCATTTCAGTTTGATGATTCTTCGCTTTTAAAACAGCGTGATACATTTGATTATTTTTCCGG
>WQTB01000213.1 GCA_009786495.1 Treponema sp. | reverse complement strand
CGGCATCAGCGGAAATTATTATTTTTTCATAACCTTCGCCATGCCGTATTATTTTTCTGTTTGCAAGATGGTTCATGTCGGCGTGTTGTATATAAGTAACTATAAAATTAAGTCCGCCGGAAGAAGCGGCGGCTCGCGGCGCTTCGCTTTCCCTGTAATATACTTCCGCGCTTGAAGAAGGACCATCCTGACCTGCGGTAATACGGACTTTTTTTATATCCGTTTCAATTGTCTCGGCTATCTTTCTTACCCCTCCGTCCATGTAGAACAGATTGATTTGAACACCGGGAGGATACACCATTACTCCAAAACCGCCGTAACCGCCTGTGTCTATTACATTCCAAACATAAGCGCCGTAATCATACATGGAGAAACCATCAGCCATTAGATTACCCATAGAACCGCTTGTAAAAACTCCATCGGCTCTGAGCTGACTTCTTGTACCATAACCGTCTACCCATGTTCCCGCGAAAGCGGTTAAATCCCCGTTGAGAATTTGCGGATAAGGTCCTTTTTCCGCCGCGAGTGTTTGCGATTGTGTTTCGCTTTTCTTATTGCAAGCTGTAAAAGCCATTGCGATAACTACAATCAATAAAATAAATCTTTTCATTTTATTTTCCCCTTTTATTATTCATTAATTTTCTTCAAACGGAATTTTTATTATAGTACCGGCAAGTTCCGATGGAGTACCCGGTGTTCCGTCCATCGTTCCCATTCCAAAATAAAAGTTTTTGTTATGTTCCTCAAATGATCGCGCAAAAGTGTCAAAATTGAAACTGCAAACTGTTTCAAAATTTATTAAGTTGTCAGTCTTGTACACAATGACGGTATAATCATTTCCATTTTTTACATTGGCAAGTATGTAAGCAAATTCATTGTTATTCCGGCTGATAATATCAATAACCGCAGCAGCAGGATTCGGCAGACTGACTGTAGAAATTGTACTTGAAGCGGATAATCCGCTTGCATAGTGCAATCCCGCAGGCTCTTCCCAGCTATCGTTAGTTTCACCTTGTTTATATAAAATAAAAACAATTGAATTTCCTATGAAGGCATATTTTCTAATAATGTATCTGGCGTCATCCAATACTTCAGAAAAAATCCCAAGGACTATTGTACTATCTGTCGTGCTATTGTTTGCGTCTATGACTCTGCCGCGCAATCTGGTTTGAGGCTGTCCTGCGGTTGTTACTCTCCTTGCGCTGTCTCCGGCAAAAGCATACAAGCTGTTTCCCCATGTAATCAATGTATAATTTCGCGCTGTATTAGTTAAGTTTTCTGGAGCCGACCAAGTTTCGCCGTCGTCAGAGGAATACATAATTCCAACAGAGCCGTCTATATCAGAATTACCGCCAATACCTGTATACAATTTTCCGTTAAAGCCGATGATATCAAGAACATGTATTCCGCCGGGTATAGTTGGTCTTTTAAGCCATGTGCCGTCTGTCTGCCTGATATAATAATTGCCCCAGTCCCAACCTTCTGCGCTGGGCGCGCCGACAGTGCCTCTGGCATCTGTTCCGGGGGCGTAGAGTTTACCGTCAACTTCCCGAAAAATCCATAACTGTTCATCGTCAGCGCCGTTTGGTCTGTGGGTGCGAACGCCATTTACATTAACATATACTTCTTCTCTGACAAATTGATCTGTCGCTGTATCTATCGCGATAATCGGTATTGGTCCTTTGTTCACAGCGTCGGAGGGAGAAGAGTTTGCCCAGCTTCCGTATCCGATGTAAATACGATTTCCAAAGAGGTACATATCCCAAACATTACGGGCAAAAGGAAAGTTAACGGAATTGCTGCCTGTGATATACTCTTTAATATTACCCAGATTTTTTATTCTCGATGTAACATCTTTACCGTTTTTTTCCTTGTCATTATTTCCTAATAAAAAATCGCACGAAAAGAACAAGTGTACGCAAATTGTCAAAAATACAAGAAATACCGGAAAACCGCGTTTAATTTTCATGAAAAACTTCCCTTTTATACTTAATTTTACCATTTTAAAATTCAAAAACACTGTCCAAAAGTACAGTTTCAACTGTACTTTTGGACAGTTGAAACTGGCTAAAAGTCTATTAAAACCTCTCTTTGCCTGGAAAAACTCATAATGCGGATAAGATATTCACGAAAAAATTAATTTTCTTTACAATAAAGAAATCAATTTCGCCAGCCCCTCTTCTATGGTTCCGTTATTTTCAAAACTTAAATCGGCTGTTTCTTCATACAGTTCAATGTCATTCATGTAGCTGGTAAGCATGTCTTTATACTGATCTATTACTTTTCCATTTAAGCTAAAAACTATATTGGATTTTCGGTCTTTTTCCATGTCGCGCAGCGTGTTTTCATAATTACGCTGAATATGAATAACCGTTCCCATTTTTTTCATAAGCTTCGCGGTTTCGGGAATAAGCCCGACTTCCGCTCCTGTAGAAATAATTGCAGAGCATCTCAATTTTGACAGCTTAGACATTATTTTTATCTGATCGTTAATAAATTGACCATTAAAAACCATCCTAAAAATACTCGTTGGGTTTAAAAGACTTATCTTTTCCGTGAATATTTTATCCGTGTCAAAAAACCGGATACCTAACATTTCTGCAGCCAGCTCGCCAAGCGTTGTCTTCCCGCAGCCGGGAATTCCGATTAAAATGTACTTTTTCATTTTTTTTCCTCTTTTTTCATTCATCATTTTCAAATTCTCCTTCCTCCCCCGAAGTCAAAAATTGACTTACATATATATGGGTTGAAAGTGCCATTTTGCTTGACCGAAAACGAAAAAATTTGAAAATTTTTAAAAGATTTTTAAGGTTTTTACTACATGGATGTAAAGTAAAATGAATAAATCATTCTATTTGTTCGACAATTTCCTGTTAGTTAAATAACATTTTTTAAAACAGAGATAGACATACCGGAAAATTAAGGTTTTTAGAGGCTCCCATTAATTAATTCCTAGAACTAATTTCATTCCTATTTCAACTTCTTCCATTGTTTCTTTTGTTATTCTTGAATATTTTTTATTTAATCTGCTTCTGTCAATTGCATAAATCTGCGCAGCTATTATTACAGAATCTTCTTTTAATTTTGATTCTTTTTTCTTAATTAATACATTCCCCGGCGCATCCAATAAACGTAAATTTGTGGTTAAAGGTAATACGACAATTGTTTTAATTCTGCTTTCATTAAATCCATCATCCTGTACAATTAAAACCGGTCGGGAATAACNAATTTCACTTCCANAAGGAATTCCAAATTCAGCCAACCATATTTCACCACGTGTCATTTTTTGTTAATTCCCTTATTGATTCAAGCCCTGCTTCGGAAATAGGTTCAAATTCTTT
>WQTB01000212.1 GCA_009786495.1 Treponema sp. | reverse complement strand
GACAGATACGGAAGCTGCCGCACGGCTTCGGAAGGCTCAAACGCGATAATAGCGTCCGCCTTTCCCAAAGGCACAAGCGGCGAAAAAATATTATCGCCGATGCGGATATGCCCGAACACGCTGCCGCCGCGCTGCGCCATTCCGATTGTTTCAGTTGTGCGCGCATCAAAACCTTTTTTCATCGCGGCGGCGGCAATAAGTTTTGAAGCAAGCACAGTGCCCTGCCCGCCCACTCCGGCTATTATGCAGTTAAACGTCATTTTTCTATCTCCGCTTTTATAGCGCCAATAGGGCAAAGATCAACGCACAATCCACATCCCGTGCAAATCGAAGAATCAATTACAGTTTTCCTGCCGGAGAAACTCATCGCTGGGCATCCCAGTTTTCTCAGGCACAATTTGCAGCCGTTGCACTTTTCGGCGCTGACATCCGCGGGACACTGATCGCTGTCCGCGGCTCCCTTTATTTTTACGCACGGCGCTTCAAATAAAATTACGCGCACGCCTTTTAAATCCATAAGCCTCGCGGCAGCTTCTATCGACGCTTTTTGATCAAACGGATTTATTTTTACCAGTTCGGTTACACCTAACGCTCTGACGATTTTTTCGATGCTGATTTTTTCCACATGATTATTCATCATTGTGATTCCCATTCCGGGATGCGGCTGGTTGCCTGTCATCGCTGTTGTTGAGTTGTCAAGAATTACCGCGATTATATCAGTCTGGTTATAAACCGCGTTTATTATCCCTGTGATCCCGGAATGAAAAAATGTCGAGTCGCCGATAAACGCGAAGTGGGCGGCGTCAGGCTCAACTCGATGAAGACCCTGCGCGATTGTAATTCCCGCGCCCATGCAAAGGCATGTGTCCACCATGTTAAGCGGCGCGGCATTGCCTAGCGTATAACAGCCGATGTCCCCGGAAAAAACCGCCTTCCCCTGCGCGGGATTCTTCGCTTCGCTTTGTTTTAATTTTGAATACTGCTTTAGCTGCGCCGCTTCCTTGATCGCGAAAAAAGAAGCGCGGTGCGGACAGCCTGCGCACATAACAGGCGGACGGACAGGCAGCGAAGGAAGCGGAGAACGCAGCGCGGAATTTGCAATGTCAGATAACGGCGTCTGTGAATCAGAACCTGATAAAAAGCCGCTGACAGCTTTCATGACGCTGTCGGGGGTGTTTTCACCCGCGGTTTGAACGTGTCCGCTTCTTTTCCCAAGAATTTTTACATTAAGCTGATGCAATCCGCAAAGACGGACAAGCTCGTTTTCAATTACAGGATCAAGCTCTTCAATGACAAGGACTTCGCCAAGGTTTTCAAGAAATTTTAACGCCAGTTTTTCAGGAAACGGATATGNTGAAATTTTTAAAAGACTGTAGTCAATATTTTTTAATTCGTTTGCGTTTAACGCTTCCGCCGTGTAGGCGTAACTTACTCCGCCTGACGCGATTCCTTTACCTTGCATGGAGTTCAATCCGGCGCTTTGTTTTAAAATATTATTTTTATATTCAGAAAATTCACCGCTCATTTTGGCAAGATTTTCCAGTATTTTAAATTTATTAGCGTAAGCAAGACGCGGAAAGATCACCCAGCCGGGATCTTTTACAAACCCGCCCGGAATTTTTTTGGGAAGATTCTCAAGGATTTCTACAGAGGCGTAACTGTGGCACACGCGCGTTGTCGGGCGGAACAGTACAGGCTCGCCGTATTTTTCGGAAAAATTAAAAGCGTCCGCGATCATCGTGTACGCTTCTTCCGGCGTTGACGGATCGAATAACGCGAGCTTCGCGTGCTGCGAAAAATGGCGCGTATCCTGCTCTGTCTGCGAAGAAATCGGTCCGGGATCATCTGCGACAACTATTACCATGCCGCCTTTTACTCCAAGATAATTTAAGCTCATCAATGGATCGGAAGCTACATTAAGGCCGACCTGTTTCATCGTCACCATAACGCGCGCTCCTGAAAACGCAGCTCCTGCCGCGACTTCAAGCGCGGCTTTTTCATTAACAGACCACTCGATATAAATGCTGCCGTCATTGTATTTGGCGGCGGTCTCAAGCGCTTCTGTCGACGGGGTACCGGGGTATCCTGTTACAACTGACACTCCGGCTCGTATCGCGCCAAGGGCAATCGCTTCATTGCCCATTAAAAGGCGTTTCATTCACTGGAATCCTTTTCTCTTTTTGAATTAACGGCTTTCAGAATTATTATAAGAACGGCGCCGGCGGCGGCAAGGATNCCGAGTATCATGAATTTTGTTATCTGATTATCAATNCTGTTTATCACGACAGGGAATAAAAGTGCGGATAACATAAAACCGATCATTACAGCCCCGTAATTTGAACCGATGTTTTTCATGCCGAAATTTTCGGATGTCAGAACGGGATACAGCCCCGAATATCCGCCGTAACAGAAAGCGACAAACGCGATGATGACCAAAAGCAGCGCGCCCTGGGCAAAGCATAACCCGAATGCACCTAACGCTGTTACCGCAAGGATGATGATGTCCGCTCCTTCCCTGCCGATCTTGTCCGACATTAAAGGCGCGCCCAGCCTTCCAAGCGCGTTCGCGATGCCGACAAACATTACAAGGTATGTCGCGAATGATTCCATCCCCCTGTTTTTTGCGAGATCAATCAGATCGGGATTAATAATNAAAAATACCGATGTGCCGAACATAAGCGACAGCGCGATTAAATAAAAACGCGGCGTCCTGATCATTTCCAGCGTTGTGTATTGTCTGCCTTTCAGCGCAGGAGCCGCGGCGTTTGGAATNTGTTCGGGGGTTTTAATAAAACTGAACAGGATAAGNACAGCCGCGGCGAAAACGCCNGAAAGGATAAAAAAAGTATAATTGATGTTAGCTGCAAATATANTATTAAGCTTTGTCACCAATGGCGCGAAAATCACAGTGGAAAGCCCGAACGCGCATACAGCTACGCCTGTTGCAAATCCGCGGTTTTTCGGAAACCATTTCTGCGCGGCGGTGATTATCGCGTTATACGCAACGCCGACGCCGAAGCCGCCGATAATGCCGTAAAAAAGATAAATAAGATAAACAGAAGCCGCGGGCGCGCCGGAAGAAATCTTCTGCGGAATAAACGCTGTAGCGAGCATTCCCAGCGCGACCATGATCCCGCCCGCAAAAACCAGAGCGCGCACGCTGAACTTTGTCTGCGCTTTTCCGCCGGCAAGAATNCCGATAACAAAAAAACACAGCATAAAAGAAGCGGTAAGTCCGACATCCGCCGGAGCCCATCCGTAAAAAGAGCTTACAGGGCTTTTAAAAACGCTCCACACATAAATGATTCCCAGAAAAAGCTGAAGAAACGCGCCCGCGAATAAAACCTTTAA
>WQTB01000211.1 GCA_009786495.1 Treponema sp. | reverse complement strand
CGGCCTTTACATTAAGCTTGGGTATCGGCAGTATGGCGATCTTCGGCAGTTATATTGAAAAAGACAGAAAGCTCATGGGCGAAGCTATCACAGTTACCGGCNTNGATACAGTTTCNGCCATCATGGCAGGGTTTGTCGTATTCCCGGCATGTTTTGCGTTTAACGTAAGCCCCAATGCCGGCGCGGGTCTTTTATTTGTTACCCTGCCTCCTGTTTTTAATACAATGCCCGGCGGAAGCCAGCTTTGGGGCGGATTATTCTTTATTCTCATGACATTCGCCGGTCTTGCAACTACTGTCGCGGTTTTTGAAAATATTATGTCATTCGCGATGGACATCAAAGGCTGGAGCAGAAGGAAATCCTGCATTGTAAACTGTATAGCGTTATGTGTATTGGCTCTTCCGTGCGCTCTTGGCTGGAACATTTGGTCGGCATTTCAACCGCTGGGAGACGGAGACGGAGTTCTTGGTCTTTTAGACTTTATTGTTTCAAATAATATACTTCCCCTTGGCATAGTGGTTTATATTCTCTTCTGTGTTTCCAAGAAGGGATGGGGCTGGGACAATTTCATTAAAGAAGCAAATACCGGCACAGGTATTAATTTCCCGGCTGTCGGAAAATTTTTCTATGTATGGATTCTTCCGGCTTTCATTTTGTTAATTTTCGTAATGGGGTACATACAAAAATTCGGAAATTAAGCCGCGCATAGTTTTTACAACCGCGCCTTCGGGGTATAATTAATACGATGAAGGATTTATACGGAACGACACCCTGGGGGCGCTGGTTTATTAATGTTCTAGACAGTTATCAGATGGGCGAAAGGCTCAACCGCGGAAGGCGTTACGCCAACGCTGGAAGGGTTCTTTCACTCGAACTGGCAGACGGCCGCGCAGCCGCGAAGGTCGAAGGTAAATCATATCCGTTTTACAAAGTCTCAATCAGTTTTCCGCCGCTGAAAGAAGCCGAGCAGGTTTATCAGATAATCGAAAAAGATCATCTGCTTCTCGCTCAGATAGCGTCAGGCGAACTGCCGCAGTCGTTCCTTGAAAAGTTAAAAGAAAAAGGCATAAAGCTAATCCCGGAAAAATGGCGCGAGATGAAACGCTCATGCTCATGCCCGGATTACGGTGATCCATGCAAGCACATGGCGGCGCTTTATTACATCATCGCGCGCGAGATTGACGCAAATCCGCAGGTGCTTTTTCGTTTACGCGGGATGGATTTATCAGCAAGGTTCGGGAGAGCGGTTGTTAAAAGTATCGCGCCGCCGTTCATTGTAAAGTTCGCGGAGAAAAAAAATTATCAAAACATCAATATAAAAAAACCTGAGCTTGAAGAAATACCGCACTGCGGCGAATTAATCGCGTCTCTTCTTCCTCCCGATCCGCCTTTTTGCAGCCGCGATTTTTCCGCTGTAATGGCGGAATTTTATCACCGCTGCGCGTGTTATCAGAAATGGGAATCCGCCGAAACGGACGAAGATATACTTTCGCAGATTGAGCATGATTTTTCGCGTTCAAACTGGACTGTTCAATGTCAAAGNCTTGTCCCAAGCACNGAACCNGTTCTGCAAAGCGAAGATATAAACGGCGAAAAAAGACGTTATTCGCCGCATGAGGCGTTCAGGTATTTTGAGCAGTTTACATCCGANGACGGCACTCCCTCCTACATTTTTCTNTTTTACCTTTTTAAAACGNTGAATATTTTATGCTCCGCGGGCGCGTTTATTCCATATGTGTTACTCGACGATGAAGAGATGAAAATAATCTGGCGGCCTTTTGAGACGCTGCCGGCTGTGTCAAAGATGCTNGAATCATGCGCCGCTCTTGAGTGCGGNATGCTCACTACCCCGCCGCTTTTCAGAATCAATCTCGCNGATAAAAAAGTGAACACGATGGGAAGGGAGGCTGTNAGCGGAAAGAGCGCGGTTGACATTCTGACAGCCGCCTTTTTAAACGAATGGGTCAGACTGAGGTTCATGACATTCAGGGATGCTTTTTCACGAGAAGGCGACAGTGACTATAAACAGCTTTTAAATCTTTTTTTTATGGGAATGTTTGTTGATGTCTCATCTCCCGCGAAAAGATCGCTTCCTGTTTCGATCGACCGCTGGCTCTCCGTGCTTCATATTAATTTTTCCGCCTACCGTTACGCGATAACCATAAAGGATCTTTCAAAAAAAAGCGAAAATGATCTTCTTGACGCGGTTAACTTCGGNATCTCNATGGATTCGATCACAGAAGAAGAAACNGGAACCGTTAAAACNCCTCTTTTTAAATGCTCTGATATAGGAAAGCTGCGCGCTCCNGTCGCTCTTTCAAATTACCTCCCGGAAATAAAAGAGCTTTTTACTAAAAAAACAATCGCGTTATCTGAAACAAGGCTTATTTCTTTTTTAGATAATGCCTCCGCTCTCCTTTCGCGTCTTGGCATAATTGTCAATTTGCCGAAAGCGCTCGCCAGGGAATTAAAACCGCGCCTTGTAATCAAACAAAAGAAAGAAGGCGCGTCTCTTGTCAGTTATCTTGACCTTGATTCGCTTCAGGAGTTTGAATGGCAGGTTGCAATCGGAGATGATGTAATTCCAATTAAGGAGTTTGAAAAACTTGTAAAACTGAAAAAAGCATTGGTGCGCTTTCATGACGGTTTTGTTAAAATGGACGCGCAGGAATTTACACGCCTCTTAAAAAAAGCGAAAACAACCGCCCCCGATTTTAATGAGTTTTTAAAAGCGCATTTTTCAGGTGACACTGTTCTTGCGTTTAACGCGCGAAAATCAATCAATAATATTTTCCGCGAACATGATTTTCCTATTCCTGAAGCGCTTAACGCAGTACTGCGTCCGTATCAGGTGCGCGGTTATAACTGGGTCTGCTCTCTTTTATTTTCCGGCTTCGGCTGTATTCTCGCCGATGACATGGGTCTTGGTAAAACGGTCCAGTCAATCGCGGCGGTTTTGCGGCTTAAAGACGAAGGACTTTTAACAGAAGGCTGTCTTGTTGTAGCTCCTGCCGCTCTTCTTGGCAATTGGGAAAAAGAGCTTTGCCGTTTCGCGCCGTCGCTTAATGTATCGCGCTACCACGGAAGCGGCAGACAGTTAAGTAAAAAGATCGATGTATTTCTTACAACGTTCCAAACCGCCGTGCGCGACGCGGAAAAATTAAAAAAGAAAAATTTTTCTCTTTTGCTTGTTGACGAAGCGCATCTTATGAAAAACGCGCAGACCCGGATTTCGCGTACCGTGAAAAATATTAAATCCAAACACCGCCTTGCGCTTTCGGGAACGCCGGTAGAAAACCGCCTTGAAGATCTCAGGTCGCTGTTTGATTTTATCCTTCCAGGTTATCTCGGAGATTCCG
>WQTB01000210.1 GCA_009786495.1 Treponema sp. | reverse complement strand
GCGATTTCCAGAATTTCTCCTGGCCTGTTCATTCCAAGTTCAAAAATGCCTACTTCATGGCAGGATCGGACTTCAAATACAGAAACAGGAAGCCCCGTTTCAGAATTAAGGTTTCCTTCGTTTTTAATGATATTTTTTTCGCATGACACAATCGCCGCGGTTATTTCTTTTGTCGTTGTTTTCCCCGATGATCCTGTAATCCCGATCCTGACAAGCTTTGGGAATTTTTCAAGATATACCCTTGCGGAATTCTGAAGCCCTTTTAAAGTATTTTCTACTATAATTAAATCCCTGCCGGCTTTTTGCGCGATGTTTTTAAGATTAAAACTTTCTATTTTGGAAGATTCCACCATTGCGGCGGCGGCGCCGCAGTTAAACGCGGCTTGTACAAATTCATGCCCGTCGCAGGACACTCCATTTAAAGCGACAAAAAGGCTTCCCTTTTTCACTTTTCTTGAATCAATCGCAACGGACGAGAAACCGTTATCATTTTTATTTAATGAAGAAGAAAAGGAAATATAATGCGCGCCGAGTGAAACGGACAATTCACCGATGCCTAAAAGGTTAGTATTCATGCCCCTTTCCCCCCGTTATTTTTACCTGAAGCTGATACTCAGGCAGTATTTTTTGAAGCTGAAGCTGATTCCTGGCAAGAAAATCGATTCGTTCAGGCGACGAATATTCGGCAATACCGGCGATTAATTTCTTGTTGCTCTCCACCCANTCGGTCTGCGTCTGCTGCAAACGCGCAAGTTCTTTGGAAAGATCCTGATACCTGTGCGACTGCCAGACAAGAAGTCCAAGGAAGAGAGGAATGGTTAAAACAANAAAATACATCANCAGATACTTTTTAATCATTNCCGTCTCCGTCTAATACTTTTTCGCCNGCACGCAGCCTGGCGCTTCTGGAAGGAGGGTTTCGCTCAANTTCATCCGCCGCGGGCGTTATACCCTTTTTTGTAAGCAGATTAATTGAACGACGACCGCTACACTTACAGATCGGCGCATTTTCAGGGCAAGTACAGTTTTTATTCAACATTCTGAAGAAATTTTTTACAATTCTATCTTCAAGCGAATGAAAACTGATTACCGCGAGCCGTCCCCCCGGCTCGAGTACCCTGAATGCGGCCTCAAGGAGCGATGGAAGCCTTGAAAGCTCTCCGTTCACGGCAATTCTAAGAGCCTGAAAGGTTCTTGTTGCCGGATGTATGTGACCGTGCCTGTAAGACGCAGGCACCGCCCTTGTTACCAAATCAGCAAGAGCCGATGTGGTTGTTATTGACGATTTTTGCCTTTCGTTGACAATAAGCGAAGCAATCCGCCTAGAATATTTTTCCTGCGCGTTATTGTAAATAAGGTCCGCGAGTTCCTTCTCGGGAAGACGCGCAAGAAGGTCCGCCGCAGACAGCCCCTGAGAACTGTCAATGCGCATGTCAAGATATTCATCTTTTTCAAAGGAAAAGCCTTTGCCGCTTTGCTTATAATGGTAGAAACTTACTCCAAGATCGAACAATATCGAATCCGGTCTTTTAAACTCCGAAGGATAATCGGCAAAAAAATCATGCGACCAGCCTGTAAAGTAATAAACGCGATCGCTGTATTTCTCAAGGCGTTTTTTGGCGACAGATAAAATATCGCCGTCCGCGTCTATCGCTATTATCTTTACATTGGAAAACTTTGATAAAAAGGCTTCGCTGTGCCCGCCTTCTCCGGTGTTTGCGTCTATTAGCAGGTGACTTCCTGATACAGAAGAGCCTCTTGAGGCGGAGTTTTCCTGCGGGCCTATAAGATTGAGAACNTCATTCAGAAGAACCGGCGTATGCGCGTAACTCATTGCTGTTCAATGCCCCTTTTTTGTTTAATTCTGCGGCTCAAATCTTCGGANGCCGATTCAAACTCGTTTGCGTTAATCTCGTCATCTTCGTCGCAGTATTCGTTATAGCTCTTTACATCCCAAATCTCGATACGGTCAATTGCGCCTAACACCTTACATTCCTTTGTAATATTGGCGTACTCTCTTAAAGTTTCAGGAAGCAGGATTCTGCCNGTTTTATCGATTTCGACATCCTGGGACGGCGCTATATATTTTCTTAANAGNCGAAGGTCTTTCTTAGAAAACGGGTCTGTGTTNTCTTTAATTACATTGGCGATTTTTTCTTCCCATTCCGCGCTGGTATAAAGCCATATGCATTTNTCTGAACCCTTGGTGATAACAACAGACGATACGCTTAATTTGCTTCGCAGATCAGAGGGCAGAGTTATACGGTTTTTATCATCGAGAATGACGTTATATTCACCGTTTAGCACCATATCCCACTATCTCCCACTTTTTACCATTCGCTACCAATTCTAGCCATATAAGTGAATTAGTCAAGCACTATTCATAATATTTTTAAAAAAAATGAAAAAAAATAGGATTTTCCCTACACGCTTATGTAGTAAAACAGCGTATTGAACGATTTTTCGTCATATAATACTATTCAATATGCATATAAACGAATTTTACATTGTCTTCCCCGAAGGCGATGTACAGGAAATACAGGGAAGGCTCCCTTTTAACGCACTGGTCGACATAAACGGAAACGTGCTTTATCCCCCNCTGCCTACCAATAAAATGATTGCCTTTAAGGTAGCAGGCATAAAAACCGATGAAAAAAAGGGCGAAACTATTACATATCATCTTTTAGACATGCTAAGCGCCGCGGAACTGCTTGAATATACCCGNGCGAATTACAGGTAAAAAGAATGTCTTCAAAAATATGAGTAAANCGATATGAGCAAATCCCTTTTGTNAGAAGCGCAAAGGTTCAGAAAATCAATCGGCACAAAGAATGAAAGCAGCCTGCACCGGACGTTAAAATTCCAATATACAGGCCCTGGCGGAAAAAGCGAAGTAAAAGTCGGCGATTATGTGGCTGACGGAGTGCGAAAAAACGGCGAATATATAGAAATCCAGACAGGCAGTTTTGCCCCATTGGCGAAAAAGGTAAAAGAATTCGCGTCTTTAGGGAAAGTCAGAATCATCCATCCGGTCGCGGTTAATAAAATTATAGAAGTTTACAGCCCTGAAGGAAAACTGCTTTACAAGCGCAAAAGCCCGTCGCGCGGCAGTAAATGGGACATCTTTGACGCCCTCATTCATGCTCCGGCTATGCCGCTTCTAAAAAACGTAATAATTGAAATTGCCCTAATCGACATAACGGAAAAAAGGATAAAAGACGGCAAAGGCTCATGGCGGCGAAAAGGCATAAGAGTTAATGACAGGGAACTGTCTGCATGGCATGAAAATATTATTTTCGCAAAACCGAAAGACTATCTGCTTTTTATTCCCTTTAACAAAAACGAAGAGTTTACCGTTTCATCTCTTGCGAAGAA
>WQTB01000209.1 GCA_009786495.1 Treponema sp. | reverse complement strand
ATATCCCTTGGCGGAATTTCCGTTCAAATACTCGAAACACCCGGCCACACAAGGGATTCACTCGCCTTTTTCATACCAGAAATTAAACTTCTTATCATAAATGAAACGCCGGGGATATTGATGCCTGACGGAATAATCTATCCATTATACCTTACAGGTTTTAATGACGCTGTTCAGTCAATAAAAAAATGCGGTCAAATACCCTATGATCTCCTGTCCATGCCGCACCGCGGAATCGCANGCAGCAGTGAAGCGGACAGGTTTTTTGAAAAAGCCNTTGAAATCAACACAGCCTGCCGCGATTTTATTATGGATATGAAAAATAAAAATTANACAGAAGATGAAATGATTAATTCGTACTTTGATAAATACGCTTCTTCCGCGCTTTTAAGTTATCAGCCCAAGGAAGCTTTTCTGGCAAACGCGCGCGCCACAATCGCCTGTACTCTCGCTAAATGAGCTATTGTAACTTTTTTTAATGAAAGCAGTGAATACGGTTCGCGCAGGATATGAAAAAACTCTAATTTATTATATGTTATTGATAAAAAAACGCTGTTACTATCGACATTTATTTTAATTTATTTTATAGTATAAAAAAAGGAGACTACTATGGCTGATGTATTGTCTATCATATTAGGCGGCGGTAAGGGTACACGTCTTTTCCCATTAACACAATTTCGATCTAAGCCTGCAGTTCCTTTTGGCGGTAAATACCGCCTTGTCGACATCCCTATTTCCAACTGTATTAACGCGAATTTAAGGCAAATTTACATTGTTACTCAGTTTAACACCGCTTCTTTGCACCTTCATATCGGACAAACATATCTTTTTGACTCATTTACAAACGGTTTCGTTGAAATTCTTGCNGCCGAACAGACTCTTGAACATTCAGGATGGTATGAAGGGACCGCGGACGCTGTCCGCAAGAATTTTCTTCATTTCAGAACGCAAAATCCGTCGTATTACATCATACTTTCAGGCGATCAGCTTTACAGGATGGACCTTCAGGACCTTTTAAAGAAGCATATTGATTCGGGCGCCGCCATATCAATTGCCTGCACCGGCGTCAGCAGGGACAGCGCAAGCGGTCTTGGAATCCTTAAAGCCGACAAAAAAAACCAGATAACCGAATTTATGGAAAAACCTGGTCCTACAAAGGACATTTCCGATTTTAAGGCTCCGCCTGACCTTTTTAAAGAGAAAAACAAGGAAGAAAGCTACCTTGGCTCGATGGGTATTTATGTATTTAACGCAAAAGCGATGGAAGAATGTCTTGCAAACGAGCTTACGGACTTCGGAAAGGAAATAATACCCGCGGCGATCAGCAGGCTCAAAGTTAACGCGTATATTTTTGACGGCTACTGGGAAGACATCGGAACTATAAGGAATTTTTACGACACCAATCTTGAGCTGACCACATTAAAGCCGCACTTTGACTTTTACGACGAACACAAGCCGATTTATACCCACATGCGCAACCTTCCGCCTTCCAAAATGAATTTTTCAAACATGAACCAGTCAATCGCCGCAGAAGGCTGTATCATCACAAACGCAAATATCACAAACTCGATTGTCGGCATTCGTACGTTAATCGAAACAGGCTCCAGCCTGAACGGCGTTGTGTGCATGGGCGCGGACTATTACGAAACAGAAAAACAAAAACTTCAGAACGCGGAAGCAAGGGTGCCCAATGTAGGAATCGGAAGGGGCGCGATAATAAAAGGCGCGATAATCGACAAGAATGTCTGTGTAGGCGAAGGCTGCAGGATTGGCGTCGACGACATTAAACGATCGGACGGCAATTACGGCCACTACTACATCGTGGACGGCATTATCGTAATTCCAAAAAATACAATATTATACCCCGGCACTGTAATTTAATTGGCAAGAGCACTTTTATTGATTCTTTCGGCTTTTCTCATTGTATCCTGCACCGCGAAAGTTCCGCTGTCTGACAGAAATGCCGTTAATTCAAATAACATTAATATGCCGGACGCGGCTAATAATAATACAATGACGCATAACACGCCTGATTTTTCTTTTTATCTTGCCGCGCTTTCGGCCTCGCAGCTTCCTGAAAACATCAAATCTGACATTAGAAATCTTTTAACGGTTAATTCCGCGTTTACAGCGGAGCTTGATTCAATTCTAGACAAAACCAAAGATAATTTTGATCCGTACCTTTTTTTCCTGGTTGATAAGGATCATTCGTTAGGTGAAGATTACGCCCCGGATGATCTTGTCGAACTTAAAAGCGGCTCGTATCTTGTTAACAGAACCGGCCTTATGCTGAGAAGCAAAGCCGCGCAAAGCCTTGAAGAAATGTCCGCGGCCGCGAAAGCCGAAGGGCTTACGCTTGTAGCTTCGTCTTCATACCGCTCGTACGTATACCAGAAAGAAGTGTATTCAACATGGGTCAGGCAGCTTGGGCAGGAAGCCGCCGACAGAGTGTCCGCGCGCCCCGGTTACAGCCAGCATCAGCTTGGCACCACGCTTGATTTCGGCTCAATCACAAACGACTTTGCCCAAACCCGCGAAGGCGTATGGCTTTCAGCTAACGCATGGAAATTCGGATGGTCTTTATCATATCCGCGGGATTTTGAGCACATAACAGGTTACAGCTGGGAAAGCTGGCACTTCCGNTATGTNGGAAAAGAAATNGCNNCTTTTATNGAAAAATACTTTGAAGGCGTACAGCAGTACGCGCTGCGTTTTATTCATGAGTATGCAGTATTAATTCAGTAAGGCTGAATAATAAACCCTTCTCTTTTTAATTACAATTTACAAGAGCCTGAGCTTTCATTTTAGACGCGCGGATTTTTATATCTCCGTTTTTGCCTTCGGCTGTAAAAACCGTTCCTTCTTCATGGCTGCCGTCAAGGATTAGCTGCGAAAGCGGCGATTCNAGTTCTTTTTGAATCGTGCGCCNAAGCGGGCGGCCGCCGAACTTCGGATCCCAGCCTTTATCCGCAAGGATTTTTTTNGCNGCGGGAGTTATTTTTAATTTGTAATTCTGCTCCGCAAGGCGAAGGGCAAGCTCGTTAATTTCAATGTCGAAGATTGCGTCAATCTGTTTTCTGTCAAGCGGATTAAAGACGGCGATTTCATCAACCCTGTTAATAAACTCGGGGTTAAAAATGCGGCGAAGCTCATTCATCGCGGCGGACTCAATTTCGCCCGGGCTCATAAGCCCCGAACCTGATGTAAAGCCGAGACGCGAATCTTTGGTTATCTCCCTTGCGCCCGCGTTACTCGTCATTATAATAACTGTGTTTCTGAAGCTGACTGTATGGCCGAGCGAATCGCGCAGTTCTCCTTCTTCCATTACCTGAAGCAGGATGTTAAAGACATCGTTATGCGCTTTTTCAATTTCGTCAAAAAG
>WQTB01000208.1 GCA_009786495.1 Treponema sp. | reverse complement strand
CCCCGGATAGGAGTGAATTAAGGACTTTGCTTTGGCAAAGTTATCCCCTATCTGGGGTTTTTTATTGTCCTTTAAATAAAAAAAAACCCCCCGGGAAAAGGAGGTGAGGAAACCCGGGGAGCCGCTGAGGTACGCCGGCTGCATAACATGGATGTAAATCCAGTAGTATAGAAGACAATCGTCATCTAAACCGTATCATCAGTTAAATATAAAATAAAAACTAATAAGCGCGGGGTCAAGCAATTTATTGCCCATACCGGNNTTTTATGGCATAATTTGAAAATGAGCATTAAAAAACCATATCATTCAGGCAGGACTGTTCTTGTTTTGATGATTTTTCTCTGCTGTGTAATNGCAATGGCAGTGTTAAAGATCGCTTCATCCGTAATTCTGCCGTTTACAATTGCCGCGCTGCTTGCTTTTGTATTCCTGCCGATGATTAAAGCGCTGGATAAAATCCGGTGTCCGCGTTTTTTATCGATATTACTTGTCGTAATTATCATTATCTCGGGAATGTATCTTTTTGGAATGGTTATTTTTTCATCGGGAAGGATGATAGCGGCTCAATGGCCGAATTTTGAATACCGTTTTCAAGTAATTTACAACTGGGCGGCGGAGATATTTGAACTTTCCAACGACACTGAACTGACTTTCTGGCAGAATCTTTGGGGGCAGGAAATAATCCGCAATTTTATCCGCGATTTTACAATTTCTTCTTCAAATATATTTNTAAGGTTTTTATCAAGCGCGGTGCTTGTCGTTCTTTTTATTGTTTTTATCCTGATGGAAGCGGGCTTTATTAAAGAAAAACTTATGGTCGCGTTTGAGAATCACATAGGAAATGTCGAAGGCATGGGCAATGAATTAATTTCCCAGGTAACAAGATATTTAACGGCAAAATTTTTAATTTCGCTTGCCAACGGATTAATTTTTGCCGGCGCTTTTTTTCTTGTAGGACTGGAGTTCGCGGTCGTTTGGGGCGTTATTCAATTTTTATTAAATTTTATTCCTACATTGGGCAGCATCGCGGCGGGCGTCATTATATCGCTGTTTGCGCTGCTTCAATTCTGGCCTGATCCCGCCCCGATAATTATCGTTATCGCGGTAATACTCGCTGTAAACATGATTCTTGGCAATATCCTTGATCCAAAAATTGTGGGAGACCATGTCGGGATTTCGCCGCTTGTGATTTTAATTTCACTTTCTTTATGGGGTTATATCTGGGGGTTCGCAGGCATGGTTCTCGCGGTTCCGATGACTGTAATCATCAAAATAATCTGCGAAAACATTCCGATAATGGAACCTGTTTCGGTTCTTATAGGATCGAGAAAATCAGTTCTTACAAAAAAAGCGGCAAATGAAAAAGCCGAAAACGAAGAAACCGCGAAAAAAAATATTTTTAATGAAGAGAAAGCTGAAGCATAACCATGTCTGTACCATGTTACCCTGACTTTGTCCCGCTGGGCATCGAGCACAAAGAAATTCTGCATCCGCGCCTTTCGCTGACATTCGACGGCGTTTCTGAATTTACATTCGCGGGTCTTTATCTTTTCAGGAAAAGGTATAACTATCGTATATCGCGCTTCATGCAAAGAAGCGTTACGCGAAGCGGCGAAGACGGCGGTTTCATAATTTCCGGAACTCAGCCTGATCATAACGGGCACGGAACCCAGGACGAATCTTCCCGCAAAAAAACATTTTTCATGACTCCGTGCGCCGCGCCGCAAGAGCAGATATTATCATCGCTTTTTGATACGCATGATTACTGGAAAAATATTTCAGAAACTGTTTTAAATCCTGTGTCCGAAGAATTAAAGGAACGCGGAATAACGTTTAACGAAGACAGAGATAATTTTGATTATCTTTACAGCCGCGCGGAACTGGCTGAGCTTCCCGGGAAAAAGTTTCATAAAAAGAAAAATCATGTAAACAATTTTTTAAGCGCGTATCCTGATCATGAACAGCGTCCGATAGTCCCCGCGCTGATTCCGGCTGCGCTGGAAATTCTGGATCGTTGGAAGCAGGACAAGAACGAAGACGGCGATTACAAAGCGGCAAGGGAAGCTCTTGAATTATTCGGAAGCCTTACGCTAAAAGGATCAATTTTTTTTGTTGACGGAAAGCCCGCCGCTTACTGCCTTGGCGAAAGCATCGCAAGGGGCAGGATGTTTGTCATTCATATTGAAAAAGCAATTGATGAATACAGAGGAATTTATCAGTATGTGAATCAGGCATTTGCGGCTTCCCTTCCGCGTTTTTTTTCGCTTATAAACCGCGAGCAGGATCTCGGCAGCGAAGGAATGCGCCAGGCAAAAATGACTTANCGCCCCTGCGGTTTTGTAAAAAAATATACANCGGTTAGATTATGATTTATTTAACAGGTTTTCACGCGATTGAAGAGCGGATAAAATCAGGACGTCCATGCGGTCCGCTGCTTGTCGCGAAGGCAGGTCCGCGCGCGAAAGAAATTGTGACGCTTGCTGTTAAAAATAAAATCCGTCTTGAAAGAACAGGCACATTTGATCTTGACGGCATCGCGCCTGACAACAAAGGCATAGCTCTTCATATTATTGATGAAGAAAACAGCCATGCCGATATAAGCCTTGAAAATTTTATCGCGTCTCTTGAAGAAAACCATGACGCTCTTGTTTTAATCCTTGATGAAATAACAGATCCGCATAATTACGGCGCAATTCTCCGCTGCTGCGATCAGTTCGCGGTCGACCTTGTTATCAGCAGGAACCGCCGGAACGCGAAACACGCCGCGGTAATTTCGCAGACATCGGCAGGCGCAGTCTCCTGGGTCGCTCAGGCGGAAACGCCGAATCTCGCGCGCGCAATTGATGATTTAAAAGAAGCAGGTTTTTGGATATACGGCGCCGAAATGGAAGGAGAGCCGGTTTACACAAAAGATTTAAACGGCAGAACGGCTCTTGTTCTTGGCGGCGAAGGAAGCGGCATATCGCGCCTGCTGCGGGAAAAGTGCGACGGTTTTATCGGCATACCTTCATCCGGCAGAGTGGATTCACTTAACGTTTCTGTCGCAGCAGGCATACTTCTTTACGAAACAAGACGGCAAAGACAAAAACGAAAATGATTTTATATTCTTTTATTGCAGACAGATTCAATTTTTTACGCGTCGTTAAAATGTTTTCATATTTGCAGAAAGGAAAAACTGCAGACCGAAAAATATTTTTGTTTAATAGTTTCAATTTATTCCCATGCACAGGCGAGAGCAGACTGCGCGTTCACAGCTAAAGCAGTGTAAGCAAAACTATCTTTGGCGTTCCCTGTCATGTGAATACCCATATAATTTTAATTTAATAAATCATTGAAAACATATATTTTAAATGCTATACTACCGCAGGTATTAGATTTATTCAGAAATTAAAATTTCA
>WQTB01000207.1 GCA_009786495.1 Treponema sp. | reverse complement strand
GGGGGGGGGGGGCGTCCAATGATGCACGCGCATGCGTGTCATTGCTTAGATTTAACAAGACGTGGCGCACGAAAAGGGCTAAAAAGATCGACAACGGTGCGAAGGCTTTAGCCTGAGCAGCGCGCCCGTGGCTCAGTAAAAGCACCGCGTTAAGCGGTGTGGATAACTTAATTAACACAACGTGGCGCCCGAGATCGGCTAACAAGATCGACAATGGCGCGAACGCTTTAGCGTGAGCAGCGCGCCCGGGGATCATTAAAGCACGCGTAGGCATGCAGATGAATAAGGCATCACAGCGTGGCGCTAAATAAAAGTCTAAAAAGATGAATAATGGCGTGAGAGCTTTAGCTCGAGCAGCGCGCCCGAGATTATTTAAAACCGATAGCTGGTTGTCTTTAACCATAAGCATGTAAAGATAATCGCATGTTTCTTAAAATTTGTCAAGAAAAAAAAGCGAATGGCGCAGTTCTTAAAACTTTCTCGAACCGGGTTTTACGGCAGGGGTTCCATGTTTGCACAAATCGCAGTCTTTCGCTTCCCAGTTGCCGGCTTTTATTTTTACGGCAGGGTATAAGGGCCATTTAACATCAATGCCTTCTTCGCGTCTGTCTACAACGCAGGCAAGGGCGGTAATGTTTGCGCCTAACAATTCAAGAGCTGCGGCGCACTCCGCGGAAGATTTTCCAGTTGTTACAACATCTTCCACAATTAGGATATTCTGCCCTTGTGAAATTTCAAATCCGCGGCGAAGGCACATAACGCCTTTTTCGTCGCGTTCGGTAAAAACAGAGCGTATCTCCCGCTTAAGCGCCGATGATAGCTGGCGCGCGGCTTCCCATGCCGCGACTATTCCGCCCATAGCAGGGCCTGCGATTAAATCAACCTTTAATTTTCCGCTGATTATATCGTCTTTAATTCGCGTAACAACGTCTTCAAGGGCTGCCTGCGATTTTTGCGGATACTGAAGAAGTTTCGCGCACTGGAAATATTTATCGGAATGTCTTCCCGAGCTTAAAAGAAAATGGCCTTCAAGCATCGCCCCGGATTCAAGCAGTAAATCAGTTACATTTTTCATACGATCACCTTATCGATATCTGCGCGGTAGAGTTCATTTTATTTTTCAGCATATACTGCTGCAGTCCGTCTATTATTTCGATCATGGTAAAGGGATTTGAAAAGGTAGAGGAACCCACCTGAACCGCGCAGGCGCCTGCCATCAGGTATTCAAGCGCGTCATTTGTACATGCAATTCCGCCTGCGCCGATAACAGGAACATGGGATTTTGATTCTTTTAACGAATCGAATAACTCCCAGACCATTCTTACGGATATCGGCCTTATCGCGGGGCCTGAAAGCCCTGCTGTAACCAAATCAAAGACGGGTTTTCGGTTAACAGTGTCAATCGCCATTGCCTTGAATGTGTTTACAAGCGAGAGAGCGTCGGCTCCCGCGTTTACGCAGGCGTGAGCGACAGCGGCAAGCGACGGAGCGTTAGGTGAAAGTTTGACAATCAAAGGTTTCTTGCGGCAGACGCGGCGCACAGCGGAAACAAGAGCCGCCGCGGTTCCGGGATCAAGCCCGAATGCCATTCCGCCTACCTTTACATTCGGGCAGGAAATGTTAAGCTCTATCATGTCAACGGACGATTCGTTNAAAAGAACCGCGCCTTTAACGTATTCGCCTGATTCNGCGCCGGAAAGATTCGCGATTATGGCAGGCCCGAATGTTTTTAATAAGGGAAGCTCTTTTTCGATAAACGCGCTTATGCCGATATTTTCAATGCCGATTGAATTTAAAAGACCCGAAGGCGTTTCCCAAATTCTTACGCCCGGGTTCCCAGGACGCGGAACAACNGTTAATCCTTTTGTGCATATTCCGCCAAGAAGGGAGACGTCAAAAATACCAGAGTATTCAGACCCGTTGCCGAATGTCCCGGATGCCGCGATTACCGGGTTTCTTAATTTTACGCCCGCAATGTTTACGGTAAGGTTGGGGCTGCTCTGGAAGGGCGAAGCGGTTTCGTTTAACGGTTTAAATATGTCACTCATCGAACTTTACATCTCCTGCGGGAAAAATCGGACCGTCCTTGCAGCATCTTTTAAAACCTTTAGACGTATGCACGGTGCATCCGTGGCATGCGCCCACACCGCAGGCAAGCCTGCTTTCAACTGATATGTAGCATGGAACGCTTTTTAACGCGCATTTTTTCTTTAACGCCTGTAACATCGCGGAAGGGCCGCATCCCAAAATCATGTCGTACTTCTGCGGCTCAAAAAGAAAATCTACAACTTTGCCGATTAACGCGTTTCTTCCGTCTTCCGCCGTTACGGTGACTTTTTTCGCTTTAACGGCGGATCCGAGAATCGCGTCTTCTTCTTCCTTCTCGCGGAATCCCTGCCTGAATCCTGCGTAAAAATGATAACTATAATCAGGTTTTTCGGCGACAAGGGCCGCAAGCGGAGCTACGCCCGCGCTTCCGCTTACAAGGGCGATATTTCCAGTGTCGGGAAGAAATTCCGCCCATGTGTTTCCAAGCGGGCCTGTCAGCAGAACTTTTTCACCTAACGCAGCCTGCGACAGTTCAATCGTGCCTTTGCCGCGCGCGGAAATTAAAAACTTTATTTTTTTCTGGTTTTTATCGTAATCAAATACGCCGATGGGGCGCGGCAGAAAAGTGGAGGAACGCGGCGGCTTAAGCATAAAAAACTGCCCTGCTTTGGGAGCATTATGATCCCATGTAAACTGAAGCGTAAAAAATTCTTCATTAATAATATGTCTGCCTGTAAGTTCNCATAAAACGCTGTTCACTTTATGTCTCCTGTATTACGCTGGGTGTCATTNTTTTTATTAATTTCTTGAAAAATTTCATNGCGCATTTTTACNGCGGAGTTTCTCGCGGCAAGAGAAGCGGATGAATTGTCCGCGTTTTTAATTTCTTCTTCCCTTTTATCNTGATTCTGCCANGCGTTGATTATCGAACGGGAAGCGTTTACAATGCCGCCGTTTTTATCGCGTAAAAGGAGAGCAACGTCATGCGGGCCTCCGCCCTGCGCGCCGTAACCCGGAATCAAAAAGAAAAGATCAGGATAATTTATTCTTATGTTTAAAGCTTCGTCCTTCTCCGAAGGCGTGCATCCAACGACAACCCCGAACATTCCGTATCCGTAATTACCCTTGTACTGATACGAAAGAGCTGAAATTTTCTTTCCGACGGCGTCGTATAAAAAATGCCTTGAGCTTT
Organism: Treponema sp.; assembly: GCA_009786495.1. Next base: position 184 of record WQTB01000207.1, on the reverse strand, counting down.
CGTGCGCGCTTTTTATTTCAAGATATTCAAAATCTTTCATCCCCTGATTGCTTGTGCGCATCAGTACAAACGCGCCCTTTCCGTGTGAAGACGCTTCGTTAATCCACGGCTGTATCGAGTCCATTCCCATATACGGGTTAAGCGTTACAAAATCAGCTTCAAAATCTCCTGAGAAATGCGCTTT
>WQTB01000206.1 GCA_009786495.1 Treponema sp. | reverse complement strand
ACCATCGCCTTTCCGGGTTTATCGATGTCCTTTACAGATATATCGATAAGTTTGCCGTTCCCCATGATAAACTCGTCAATTCCGTTGTCGATTATTTCTTTTAGAAGCACGTAGATTCCGTCGTCGGGATTCGAGCCGTCGCCAAGACGGCCGATGTACATGCCTGTGCGCAGCCTTATATGCTCAAGCGAAGAAAGAGTTTTAATTTTTGATTCGTCGTAGACTGCCGCGCCGCCCTGCTTTACCGCGGTTTTTTCAGGCTGCGTCTTTGCGGACGGTTTTGTTTTTGAAGCGGCGGTTTTTTTTGCCGCTGCTTTTGCCGGCGCTTTTTTCGGCGCGGGTTTCGCTTTCGCGGCGGGCTTTTTTACGGCAGGTTTTTTCGCGCNTGTTTTTTTTGTTTTAGATTTTTTTACCGGCATATAACTGCCCTCCCCTTTTTANATCAGTCATTCTGCACTGGTAANTATTTATAATTGNTTTTCAAGCTCGCTGATATATTTCTGGCAGTCGCGGACGCTTTCTTCAAGATCGTTTATGGCGTCTTCAAGGTCTTTAATTTTATGCTTTTTGTCTTCNATCGATCTTTTGAATTTTTCAATTTTATTTTTTTCTTCGTCAATCGCCAAAGACGCCCTTAGTTTTGAAACAGCCTGTTCGTTATCTGAAATTGACTGGTTTAATTTTACCGCCCTGCCGATAATTTCGCTGTCTTCAGCGGCGACGATTGTATCGATAAAATATTTTCGCTCAGGAGCAATATCTTCGTCTATTCCGGCAGTCTGCGCTCCGAATTTTCTGTAAAGGGCGGCAAGCGATTCTTTTATCTGATTTATATGATTTTTTACTGATTGAATCTGTTTCTGCGGATTGCCATCAATTCCGAAGGAAGCGGTTATTATCCGTTTCTCGTCTTTCAGCATGGAAAGCTCGTCCGAAGCTGTTTTTGAAATATCGCGCAGATTATCGGCTTCCGCGCGGACTTTCGCGACTTCATCATCGCCGCGCACGGACTCGCGCCCCGAATANCGCTCGCCTACATTATGATAAAGCTGCTCNTGATTCTCCTGCGCCTTTGAAAGAAAGGATTTTAANACAAGCCCCTGGGCGCTTTTGCCAATCCATGAAAAAACATTGCCGCCTTCCTTGTTGTCAAGCTCGCCTATCCGTTTTTCAAGCGATTCAAGTTTGGCGTTAAGGGCATCAGCCTGTTCCTTAAAAAGCGAAGTATAGTCGCTGTAGGCGCTGTCTTCCAGCAAAGCCTTTCCAAGCCTGCGGTAAATCACCGCCATTTCTTTNGANCGCTCTTTTTCTTCCTGCTCCCTTATGTCAATCGCGTCTTCAAGTTCCTTGAAACGGCGGTTTTTTTCTTCAATNTTTATTATGGAGCTGTTGGATTCAGAAATGTCCTGCAGGTAAGCATTGTACAGTTTTATATCATCAAATTCGGTCTGCATCTCTTTTGTTCTGAAATACAGGCTTTCGCCGAATTTTTCCAGAAGATTATCCAGGGAAGCGCGGCTTTCCTGGCTGTTTTTATACAGGTCATCTATTCTTTTCTTCCTATCATCCATATATATATAATAAGAAATTTTCAGACAATTGGGAATAGGTGATAAAAAAATTGATTATTGGCGGACGGTATGATAGAATGGGAATTAGTTAGAATTTTGAAAAACAGGAGTAATCATGAAATTAAACGAACTGAAGCATGCTAAATTAAAAAGCTGGGTGGAAGAAGCAGTCGCTTTAATGACCCCCGATTCAGTGGAAATCTGCGACGGAAGCAGCGCCGAATATGACCGGATGATAAAGATCACGGTAGACGGCGGAATCGGCGTTAAATTAAACCAGGAAAAAAGACCAGGCTGTTACTGGTTTCATTCTGATCCGTCGGATGTCGCAAGAGCGGAAAGCCGCACATTCATCGCAAGTAAAAACAAAGACGATGCAGGTCCGACCAACAACTGGACAGACCCGGTCGAACTAAAAAATACAATGAAGGCGCAGTACAAGGGCTGTATGAAGGGCAGGACTATGTACGTAATCCCGTTCTCGATGGGTCCTGTCGGCTCCGATATCGCTAAAATCGGCGTGGAAATCACAGACAGCCCTTATGTTGTGTTCAATATGCACATAATGACAAGGGTCGGCTCGAAGGTTCTTGACGTGCTGGGCACAAACGGGTTTTTCGTGCCGTGTCTTCATTCAATCGCTAAACCGCTCGGTCCCGGCGAAAAAGACACAGGCTGGCCGTGTGAACCGGACGTTAACAAGAAATTTATCAGCCATTTCCCCGATACTTACGAAATCTGGTCGTACGGTTCAGGCTACGGCGGAAACGCGCTGCTCGGTAAAAAGTGCCTCGCGCTCCGCATAGCGTCTGTTCTGGCGCGCGATGAAGGCTGGCTCGCCGAACACATGCTCATTTTAAAAATCACAAACCCCAAAGGCAAAATAAAATACATTGCTGGCGCTCTTCCTTCCGCCTGCGGAAAGACAAATCTTGCCATGCTGATCCCGACCCTTCCCGGCTGGAAAGTCGAAACAATCGGCGATGATATCGCCTGGATGAAATTCGGCGCGGACGGACATCTTTACGCAATAAACCCGGAAGCCGGTTTCTTCGGCGTCGCTCCGGGAACCAGCGACGCTTCAAACAAGAGCGCGATGGACTCGATCAGGAAAAACACGATTTTTACAAACACAGGCTTAACTGAAGACGGNGATATCTGGTGGGAACAGATCGGCTACGGCGCTTCAGGCGAAACAATCACAAACTGGAAAGGGCAAAAAGTTCCCGCTCCAAAAACCGACAAGGCTGTCGCGGGACAGGAANTCGCGCACCCCAACGCGCGTTTTACAGTGCCTGCGTCCCAGTGTCCTGTAATCGCTTCTGAATGGGAAGATCCAAAAGGNGTTCCCATAAGCGCGTTCCTTTTCGGCGGAAGGCGTCCGGCGACAATTCCGCTTGTAAACCAGAGCAAAGACTGGATTCACGGCGTTTTCATGGGATCGATCACAGGCTCTGAAATCACAGCCGCCGCGCTCGACCTTAAAGCCGGAACAATCCGCCGCGACCCGTTTGCCATGCTGCCCTTCTGCGGTTATCACATGGGCGACTATTTCGCGCACTGGCTCAAGCTTGGGAAAAAAGCGCAGGACGAAGGAAAGGGCGACAAGCTGCCCAAGATTTTCTTTGTCAACTGGTTCAGAAAAGACGCGGACAACAAATTCATGTGGCCCGGTTACGGCGAAAACAGCCGCGTTCTTGCGTGGATGTTCGATCGCTGCGACGGCGCGGACAACTGCATCGAAACCCCGATCGGCAATCTGCCAAAACCGGGAAGCATTGAACCGCCCGCAGGCGTAAGCGCGCAAACAATGGAAGCTCTTATCACTGTTGATAAAGAAGGCTGGAAAAAAGAAATCG
>WQTB01000205.1 GCA_009786495.1 Treponema sp. | reverse complement strand
GGCAACACTGTTGAATCTTGCATCATTACAGACTGGAAAGTAAAGGAAGGTGATCGCGTAACGGAAGAGACAACTGTATGCGAAGTTGAAACCGACAAGGCCTCCTTTGAAATTCCCGCCGGAGCCTGCGGCATGGTGTTAAAAATTTTACATAACACGGGCGATGACGTTCCCGTTCTTTCGCCAATCGCCGTAATCGGAGAAGAAAGCGAAGAATTGGAAACATTCGCGGCTATCGGATTCATCGGAAAGGTTGATAATAAGGAAGATATTGATCTGTCGCTTCTTAATCCCAACTCTTCTCCTGACACTCCTCACCTTACATTACACACGCCTGATTCCGCGCCGCATATTCAAGGCTCGTCTGCTTCTCCGCGGGCGCTAAATCTTGCGCAAAGCCATGCGCTTCCTCTTAATACAGTGCCAGGCACAGGCCCGCAGGGGCGAATCATAGAGCGCGATGTGTCAGCCGCCCTTGAAAAAAGGCCTGCTTTAACGGCGGCGGCAAAAGCCAGATACGGTGAAATTTTACAGGAACACGGCAAAGGACTGGACGGAAGAATCACTTTAGATGAAATAAATGTTTCGTTTAACGCTCCGCATTCTTCACTTAACGCTCCCGGTTCTGCGCTCCCGGAATATACAGAAACGCCAGTCAAGGGAATCCGTAAAGTAATCGCGGACAGGATGCACAAGTCGTTATCTGAAACCTCGCAGTTTACCCTTAATTCCTGCGCGAATGCCGTAAAAATGCAGGATGTCCGTTCAAGATTAAAGACGCTTGATTTCCTTCCTGAGGATATTAAGTCTTTAAAAATAACAGTAAATGATTTAATTTTATTCGCTGTCTCGCGGATTTTGCCGCGTTTTTTATACATGAACGCGCATAAAACAGGTGATTCTATAAAAATTTTTAATAATGTACATCTTGGAAACGCAGTCGATACAGAACGCGGGCTTATGGTTCCTGTTATACGAAACGCGAATCTTTTATCCCTTGCCCAAATTTCATCAGAAGCCAAGCGTCTTGCAACGGCGTGCCAGAGCGGCGGCGTAAAACCCGACGAGCTTTCAGGCTCCACATTTTCTGTCACAAATCTTGGGAGCCTTGGGATTACAGGTTTTACGCCTGTTTTAAATATTCCTGAAGTCGCGATTCTTGGCGTATGCGGAATCGAGTTAAAGCCTGTTTCGTCTAACGCAGGAGCAGTCAGTTTTGAGCCGCATATCGGCTTTAGCCTGACAATTAATCACGAAGCTGTAGACGGCGCGCCTGCGGCGCGGTTTTTAAAAGCGTTATGTGAAGCTGTAGCCAATATCGATCTTCTGCTTTCTGCGGGTTGATAATCAGTAAGGAGTAATTATGTTTGATGTGATAATTATCGGCGGGGGGCCTGCGGGATATCTGGCGGCTGAGCGTCTTGGACATGAAAATAAAAAAGCGCTTTTAATAGAAAAGCAATACATGGGCGGAACATGCCTTAACGCAGGCTGCATCCCGACAAAAACGCTTTTAAATTCGGCAAAGCAGTATGTTCACGCCAAAGAAGCGGGAAAATTCGGGATTAATGTTCAGGGCGTATCGTATGACTGGAAGGCGGTTCAAAACTGGAAAACTGAAGTTGTAACAAAATTAAGAAGCGGAATTGAAGGCATGATGAAACGCTGCCATACAGAAGTTATAAACGCAAGGGGAGAAATAATTTTGCCGCCTTCAGGGGAGATCCCCGCGAAGGTAAAATCAGTTTTACCTGACGGAAAAGAGACGGTTCATGAAGGAAAAACAATTCTTGTTTGCGCAGGTTCTGTTCCTTTTATGCCGCCAATACCGGGAGTAAAAGACAATACTCTTGTAGCCGATTCTACCGCTCTTTTATCTTTGGAAAACGTCCCGAGGCGTCTTACAATAATCGGAGGCGGCGTTATCGGAATTGAATTCGCGGGTCTTTTTTCCGCTCTTGGAAGCGAAGTAACGGTCATCGAAATGATGGACGAAATTGTTCCGTTCATGGACAGGGAACACGCCCCCATCCTTCGCAAAGCGATGAAGGAAGTCAATTTTAATCTTGGCTGCAAGGTTGAAAAAATCGAAGGAAACGAAGTGCATTACACTGCAAAAGACGGCAGGAAAGAAAAATCGTCAGCTGACATTATTCTGCTTGCCGCAGGAAGACGGCCTGTGCTTGACACATGGGGCGCCTCGGCGGCCGGAATCGATATAACAAAATCAGGCGTACAGGTTGACGATTACACGCGCACAAACATTCCGCGAATCTGGGCGGCGGGAGACGTTACGGGAAAGAGCCTTCTTGCGCATTGCGCGTACAGAATGGGAGAAGTCGCCGCCGCCGGTATTACAGCGTGCCTTGATGGCAATACAAAAAATAAAACAAATAAAATGCGGTATAACGCAATCCCCTGGGCTGTTTACGGAATAACGGAAGCCGCAGGAGCGGGCATGACAGAGCAGGAAGCTGACGCCAAAGGAATAAAAATATTAAAATCTAGCCTTCCCATGAAAATATCAGGGCGCTTCGCCGCTGAAAATACATTTAACGCTCCGGGGGCTGTAAAGGTAATCGCAAGCGCGAAAGACAGGCGGATACTCGGCGTTCACGCGGTTGGAGCGTACGCGCCTGAGTTTATCTGGGGCGCGGCTGCTTTNATCGAACAGGAATTTAGAATTGAAGATGTAAAAGAATTAATTTTCCCGCATCCNACGGTGAGCGAGCTTATCCGCGANGCTNTNTGGGAATTATAAAAGGAGTAAAAAATGCCAAAATCAATCATTGTAGATCCNAAGGAAGTGCGAAAGCCGCAGATTTTAAAATTAAAAGATATTCCTTTAAANCAGTATAAAAACGATTTTAAAAAGGAAATTGAAACTTACGGAAAAGAAAGGCTTGTGCGCATATGGTATGACATGGCTGTAATCCGCGAATTTGAATCGATGCTTAACAGTTTTAAAACCAAGGGCGTGTGGAATAACATCGAGTACAATCATAAGGGGCCCGCTCATCTTTCGATGGGACAGGAAGCTTCGTCTGTGGGGCAATGCGTAAATCTTACAACTGACGATTTTATTTTCGGCAGCCACAGAAGCCACGGCGAAATTATCGCAAAATGTTTTTCTTCCGTATGGCAGTTTGCGCGTAACAAAGAAGGCGAAAACAAGCTTGAATCAATAATGAAAAATTACCTTGAAGGCGAAACGCTCGGCATCGCAGAAAAAATTCCCTATAAAAACATCCGCGATTTGGCTGAAAATTTCGTGCTTTACGGAACGTTAGCTGAAATATTTGCGCGAAAAGCGGGTTTTAACCGCGGGCTTGGCGGCTCAATGCACGCGTTTTTCACGCCGTTTGGATCGATGCCGAATAACGCGATAGTGGGCGGCTCCGCGGACATCGCGGCAGGAAGCGCTCTTTTTAAA
>WQTB01000204.1 GCA_009786495.1 Treponema sp. | reverse complement strand
CGTCTTTTATACCGCGCCCTTGAAAATCTTATTAATAACGCAATCCGTTATACGCCGCCTGGTTCGGTTATTAATTTAACAGCTTCGATGACTGACACACAGCTAAAAATCACCGTTAGCGATAACGGCCCCGGAATAGAAAAAGAAGATATTCCGCATGTATTTGAAATGTTTTACCGCGGCAGCTCGTCACGAAGGGAACAGGGTATGGGACTCGGCCTTGCGATTGTTAAATGGGTGACAGACTATCATCTATGGTCAATCTCTGTCGCTTCCGAAAAAGACAAAGAGACCTCTTTTATTATAACAATTAACGTTTAATTATTAATAATCTCTGCGTATCCGCGTTTTATTGTGCGCCTTTTTTCTTTGCTTTTTTCTGCTCGCGTTTTTCTTTCAAAGATTTCTGCGGCGCTTTCTTTGTTTCTTTTTTATGCATTATGTGCTCAGCCATAATATCCTCCATATTGGGCTTTACAGTAATTAAGATATTATACTAAAAGAGACTGATTATGTAAAGAAAAATATTTAACTAGATAGCGGATTAATTTCCCGCGAACATTCTTTTGGCTTCTTCTCTTGCCTGCTGCACTACAGGTTCATAATTGCCTTTCAATGCTCCCATGTGCTGGTTATAAAAAGCGATGTACTCCGGGTCCTGCAGCGGATCGATGCGGACTTCCCTTCCGAGCCTCCGCGAAAGTTCTTCTTCTTTTTTGCGCAGATTGGGCGCGTACTGCTGCTGAATCATATTTTCATAATTTTCCGATTCATCAGTATACTGATTACAAATCTGAAGAAGCTGTTTGTACATCGCGGAAAATTCCCCTGATTTTATAACAGCGGAAAGCCCCTTGCCCAGTTTTTCAAGCTTTTCTAGACCATCCTTACCGACAGGCAGGGCAATCTGGCTGACAAGCACGTCAAAAATCCCCTGCTTCGCGCTTTCCCTGTCCTGCGCGGACGTTTTTTTCAATTCGTCCGCAATATCAATCCCGCCGGAAAGAAAAGCATTGGCGATTCTAACGCCTTTTTGCCTGGCTTCATATTGACTGACGCTTGATTTATCGCTTTTTACTTTTTCTGTCTTTTCCAGCGCTATTTCCAGCGCGGTTTTAATTACTCCCATTGTAAAAATTCCCTCTTTATAATAAAATATTAATGATCGATGATTTAAGCAAGAGGGGTTAAGACTGTTTAACAGTTATATGCTTAAACAAGGACAGGTGTATGTATGAAAGAAGAATTTGAATACAAGAATATTATAAGACTTGATTCGGAGCTGAACCAGATACAGGATTTCGACCTGCTGCTCGAAAGAATTTTATACGAATCCAGAAAGGTGGTTCACGCGGACGCGGGATCAATTTACATAACAGTCCCGACAGAGCCGGACGAAGAAGGAACGGAAAAACTATCGATTAAATATTCCCAGAACGACACAATTCAAAAAAATCTTCCGGCCGGCCAGAAAATGATCTATTCAATTTTTTCTGTTCTAATAAACGAAAAATCAATATCAGGATACTGCGCGCTGAATAAAACGCTGATTAACGTTCCCGATATGTATAATATTCCGCCTGACGCTACATACAAGTTTTATTCCACTTTCGACATGATAACAGGATATAAAACAGTCTCAAGCCTTACGATACCGCTCATTTCCACGGATCAAAGGCTGATGGGCGTAATTCAGGTAATCAATTCAAAGGATGATAACGGCAGTATAATTCCATTCACGCCCAATGATGAAATTATATTATCGCATTTCGCAAACAGCGCAAGCATGGTTTTGCAAAGGGCGTACATAACAAGGGCGATGATTCTGCGCATGATTAAAATGTCTGAACTCCGCGATCCGAAAGAAACCGGCACCCATGTAAACCGCGTCGCAGGCTACGCTGTGGATATTTATGATCGATGGGCTTTTCATCAGAAGGTTCCATCCAGCGAAAAAGAAAAATTCAGGGACGCGTTAAAAATCAGNTCGATGCTTCATGACGTCGGNAAGGTCGCGATTTCCGATACAATCCTTAAAAAACCCGCGCGTTTCACTCCCGAAGAATACAGGATAATGCAAAGCCATACGTTATACGGAGCGGGTCTTTTCCGCGACACAAGTTCTCCTGTTGACATTCTGTCGCGTGATATCGCGCTGACGCATCATGAAAACTGGGACGGCTCAGGCTACCCTGGCTGGATCGATCCCTACAGCGAAACCGTTTTAAAAAAGGACGATGAAGGCAACCCGGTCGGAAAAAAAGGCGAGGAAATTCCGCTCGGCGGAAGAATTGTCGCAATCGCGGACGTTTACGACGCGCTGTGTTCAAAACGCGTTTACAAGGAACCGTGGACAGAAAAAGACGTGTTAGACGAAATGAAAAAACTCGGCGGCTCCAAGTTCGACCCGGAGCTGGTTGAGTGTTTTTTTGAAATTCTGCCGAATATTAAACAGACGCAGAACCAGTACCCGGAAGACGCGGCTTAATCGCCTATTCTTCCACTACATGAACCAGATTTTTCTTTCCCATCAGGTAGGACTTAGTTATAAATATTTTAACGACTTTCTTTACATCATCGCTGTTTTTTCCGAAAACTTTTTCAGACAGCATGAGCAGTTCTTCAACAACACCAGCCGATTCGATTCTCTCCTGCAGTTTGTCTAAATTCATATTCTCCCCTAAAAATAATTATTCATTAAAATATAATATACTATCTAAGTATACANTTTAGCAAGCGTTTTATGCGCTATTTCCTGTTCATTTTGGTCAAAATCCTGTCAAGNCTGTCCGCAAACTGCTTTATTTCCTTTTTACCGTAATTTGCCGTCCGTTCAATTCCAAGTCCGCTTTCCGCAAGCCCTACCGTGAAGTTGCGAAGNGAAAGCATTTCGTTAATATTATCAAGCGTAAAAACGCGCCCGCGATCATCTATCACAGAAACGTTTTTGTCTANGAGCCTTTTGGCAAGCGGCACATCCCTTGTTATCGCCAGATCGCCTGAAACCGCAAGCTCCACAATACGGTCATCGGCGGAGTTGTCTTTAAGCGGGCAAATTTCCATCTCGGCGCGGAAAACGCCGTCTGCGCTTTCACATTCTGCCTGAATCTGATGGTTAGCTGCAAATATTAATCGCATTGAAAGTTTCGCCGCGCGCCGCAGCACAAGGTCTCTTGCGGTTTTGGGACAGGAATCGGCATCAAGCAGGATTTTCACTGCGCCCTGCCGCCTTCCTGCGCGGGATTATAATCGCCTGAAAAAAGACTTGCGGCAAAAAGCGAATAATTTCCGTTAAACAAAACAGGGCTGCCGTCTGCTTTAATAAAAAACGATTCGCCTTTTTTAAAAGCAATACCGTCAATCATGACTTCTCCTTGCGTAACAAGACAGATTGCAGGGCCGCACGATTCAAAGGCTTGAGCGTTTTTACCGCT
>WQTB01000203.1 GCA_009786495.1 Treponema sp. | reverse complement strand
GAAATTGTCATCGCAATAGTGATATTTGTTTTAACGCGTATGCCGGCGTAAGCCGCGGCATCGCTGTTGAAACCCGCGGCGCGAAGTCCGAAGCCAAGCGTGCTTCTTTCCATGACAAGCCAATAAAAAAATAATGCGGCGATTACAAGCCAAAGACCGCTGTTTAATCTTGAATTATTTGTAATTGAAGAAAGCACGGGATTTGAAAGAGTGACGGAAAAATCGACAGTCCTGAAGGTGTTGCTTCCGGGAATTCTAAGCGTTATAAGGCGGTGAACATAAAGAGCGATATAATTCATCATGATGGTGGAAACAACTTCCGAAACCTTGTAACGCGCCTTAAAAAAACCGGAAATCCCGCCGCATACAGCCCCCGCGAGTATTGCGCATAACACAGCGGCGGCAATATGAAAAATGTTTATCTGCGATCCGAAAACGCGCGAAAACGAAACCGCGGCTGCCTGCGCCGCTGTTAATCCCGCGATATACTGGCCTTCCGCGCCGATATTAAAAAGCCCCGCGCGCGCTGCAAAACCCATGCTTAAACCGCATAAAATAAGCGGCAGCGAAACAACAAGCCACTCGCCGACATAGCGCGCGTTCCATGTTCCGCGGCGCGAATCGAATCCGCTTACAACCTGCACAACCGCCTGATACATCCCCGCNGGATTTCTCCCGATTGCGACAAGGATCANCGTAGCGGAAAGAAAACCAAAAAATACGACTAACGCGGAAACCGCCGCGTCGGAATTTAAAAGACGTATAAAGAACGAACCTGCTTTGGATTCGGGAGATTTATCTTTTAATTTATCTGTGTTAGTCGTCAATAGCTCTTAAATCTTGAGGAAAGCCCGGAAGCCGCATCGCTGATGCAAGCGTAGGCTCAACAATTATCCTGCCGCCCGCGATTTGCGATTTAATGCTCTCCAGCCTGTCGATTATGTTTCTGCTCAGAGCGGAATTAGCGGCGGAATATCCGACGCCGTCAGCTTTCAGATCAAAAACAATCACCGCAGGTTTAAAAGTATTATTTTTAACCGCGTTAAGCGCGTAAAGCACGCTGTTTTCAACGCGTTTTAACATCGATGTAAGAACAGCCGATTCCGCGCTGCTGTAAATTCCTTCTTCATATTGATCCGAATCGACTCCGATCGCCCAGACATTTCTTCCCGCGGCGCGGTATTCTTTCGCCTGCGCGATGGTTCCGTTGCCGCTGTATCCCGCCGCGGAAAAAATCGCGTAAACCCCCGAATCATACCAGATCATCGCCTGTGTTTTGGCAAGCGCGGGATCATTCCAGCTGCCGACATAATAATCGACTATCTGCGCGTCAGGAATTATGGAAAGAATTCCCTGCACATAGCCTACTTCAAACTTTGTAATAACAGCCCCGGGCATTCCGCCGATAAAGCCAAAGCGCGGATTCACAACGCCGTCTTCAAGCGCTTTTAACGCGGCGGCGGCTCCGACAAGGTACGAGCCTTCATGTTCAGCATAAGCGGCCTGCATAACATTTCCCGCTTCCACCCAGTCAACATCGACAATCAGATATTTCTGGTTCGGATTATCATTTGAAACCTGCGTCAAAGCTTCATCCCATGTAAAGCCGTTTACGATAACAAGATCATAGCCTTCGTCTGTCGCCTGTCTTAACGCGGGAACATACATGCTTTGATTCTCGGCGACGAACCAGCCGTAAGCGTAACCCTGACCNGACGTAGAGCCGTAAAATTCAAGGATGCCCTTCCACGCGGCGGCGTTAAATGATTTGTCATCTACTCCGCTTGAATCCGTAAGCAGNCGGACTGTAACGCCTGTAGTATTTTCAGGCTCCGCGGATTTTTTCTGACACGAAAATAACGCCAGAGAAATCACGAGAAATAATANAAATGTTTTTTTCAATTTTGCCTCCGCATAATGAATGGGCATACCCGGATTCGAACCAGGGACATCTTGCGTGTAAAGCAAGCGCTCTAACCAGCTGAGCTATACGCCCTAAAACTTTAAAGCTAAAAAAAATTTCAATTTTTTTTAGCTGTTTCCAGTTTGAAGAAAACCGCATGCGGTTTTCTTCAGGTTTGTAAGGGAACCAACCGGGTTCCCTTACAAACCAAAGCGGCTGATGGGAGTCGAACCCACGTCTCCAGCTTGGAAGGCTGGGGTAATAGCCGTTATACGACAGCCGCCTAAATTAATCACCTTTTTTCCATATACTATGCTGATAATGGCAAAAACAGCGGAAAAAGTCAATAGCGCAGGTCAGCGGCTATTTGTTTTCATGACAAATGCGAGTATTTTAGCGGCGGTTTCCCAGCACCAGGGCGGAATAAAATCGCCGGGTTTGGCGCTTGTGTCCAAAATTGCGGCAAATGCGGCATCTTCCACAACAGCGACGCCCGCTTCTTCCGCGATTGCGATAATGCGCTCCGCTTCCCTGCCGCGCCCTGAAGCAAGCAGCGAAGGCGCGGCGTCGCCCTGCCTGTAGCCAAGCGCCGACGCAAGCTTTCTCTTTTTCATTTTAAACAGCCTCGTTTACGGACTGCGGCGGCTCGATCAGCTGCGCTTCAAAGGGGAATGATTCGCCGGCTGACGCTGCGGATTTTATAAAAATTTTACCGCGGGGAATATCAAAAATGCCAGACAGTTCATTGACAAATTCGCTCTGCTTTTTTTTTGCCGGTTCTGGATGCATGATAACCGTAAGCCCTGACGGTTTTTCACCGGCGCAGTCCATCGCAAAAAGCCATCTTTGATCAAATCCGTTTTTTTCAGTTTCATTATTTAAATTCATTCCGACATCAAGCGCGAACATCACAGGAACCTTTGCGCCGCGATCTTTTAATTTGTCTTCATCAATCAGGACGCGCATGGAAACAAAAAAATCCCTGTTCCCTTCGGAAAAATCAAACGGAAGCACAATCCAGCGGCGGCTGTTTTTTCCGGGGAGCCTGTTCATAATATCGGTAACGGGATTTTTATTTAAATAATCCAAAGATATTTTTTTAAGATTTTCGGCGTTTATGTCTTTTACTTCCGGCGGCTCTTTTTCGTTTTCAATATTGCCGCGCTTTCGCCTTCGCTCTTCATTATTCTGCCTGCGCGAATCAGGATCAACAGCTTCGGCGTATGATTCAAGCCCCCTGGGATACAGCTGCTCTGCAGATGACTGCTGCTGAATGGATGACATTTGCGAAGCGGATAAAAGCTGAACTCCTTTGCTTTCAGCCGCAGCCGCGGCAAGCGAAAGAGCTGTCTGCTTTGCAATACCGCCGGTTTTAGTTAAAGCCGCATTTTGGGATAACGGCGCCTGCTGCAGAAAAACCTGTCGGCGTATATCAGCTAACATCTGCGGCTTTAACGGGAGCGAAAAAAAACGCGCGAATGAAATAATCGCGGCGGAAAGTTTATCGGCTGGCTGACGGGCTGCGGGAGCCGA
>WQTB01000202.1 GCA_009786495.1 Treponema sp. | reverse complement strand
TTAAAAGGAAATCCGGGAACTTCTTTCAGTTTCCGCGGAGAAGAAATTTCAGTTCTTATCGCTCAGCGTCTTCCCGTAACAGCGGCGCTGGCGCTTGTATCCCTTCTCTTTATTTTTGTTATTTCTTTTTCTGTTTCGGTATTAACCGTAAAAAAAGAAGGAAACCTGACAGATAACATTGTAAATTTTTTTAACGCGGCGGGCGTCAGCACTCCTGGATTTTTCATGGGGCTTTTGTTCATTTTTATTTTCGGCTTCACTTTCAAATTATTTATCCCCGGCGAATTTATAGAATACGCGGACAGCCCTTTGGGGTTTTTTGGCTGCCTCTGTTTCCCCGCGCTTGCAATCGCGATTCCGAACTCGGCTGTTTTAATTAAATTTTTAAGGGGTTCGATCTTCGCGGAGCTTAAAAACGATTATGTTAAGGCGGCAAGATGCAAGGGAGCGGGACGCCTTTACATACTTTTTTTTCATGTGCTAAAAAACGCCTGCCTTCCCGCAGTAACAACTCTTGGAATGGTGATAGCGGAAGTGTTTTCAGGCAGCGTAATTATTGAACAGGTTTTTTCCATTCCCGGCGCGGGAAGGCTTCTTATCGCCGCGATAAGCTCAAGGGATTATCCGCTGATTCAGGCGTTAATGGTTTACATCGCGTTTATTACAATCGCTGCCAATATGTTAGCTGACATTATAGTGATGATAATTGACCCGAGGATCAAGCAGGCGGAGAAAATAAGATGAAACCCAACTATCAGCTTGTCATCGGATCGTCAATAGGAGCTTTAATCGCTTTAATGTCTGTCGTAAGCCTTTTCTGGGTTCCGCATGATTATAACATGATTGATCACAGCGTCCGCCTGTCTCCGCCTTCGTCAAGCTACATCTTCGGAACAGATAACTTCGGAAGGGACGTTTTATCGCGCGTCATGGCAGGCGGAAGGAACTCGCTTTTGCTTGCAGTATGTACAGTCGCGGGAGCCGCCGCAACCGGCTGCGCCCTTGGGCTTTTGGCCGGTTTTCGCGGCGGATTAACAGGCGAAATAATAATGAGAATCATCGATACATTAAGCTCCTTTCCGGGAATTGTCCTAGCTCTGCTTCTTGTAGCCGTTATGGGAAACAGCCAGTTCAGTTTATTCATAGCGCTTTTAATTTTATTTATACCAGGCTACACGCGCGTTATGCGCACAGGCGCGATGCAGCACAGAAACTCAATCTTTGTTCAGGCGGAAAAAATCCTGGGTGCCGGTTTCTTTCGCATAACGTTCATTCATATCCTGCCGAATCTTGCGCCTTCGCTTTTGTCGGCGTCGGTGCTCGGGCTTTCAAACGCGATCCTTGCGGAATCCGCGATGAGTTATCTTGGGATGGGCATTCAGCCGCCTGAGCCTTCATGGGGACGGATGCTTTTTGAGTCCCAGGGCTGGTTTTTTAACGCCCCGTGGTACGCTTTAACCCCCGGCATTTTTATCATGCTTACGGTTATCGCCTTTCACCTGTTAGGTGAAGGGATTAAAAAAAGTTTCGGAGGACAGCATGGCTCTTTCGNCTGACGCCGGAAACATTCAAAACGAAGATAACGCGGCTTCTGAATCCGCATTGCTTCAGGTTCAGGGGCTTACTGTCAGCGTAAACAAAGACGGAAATTTATATAAAATTATCGATAATATCGATTTTGCAATTAACGAAGGCGAGATCGCAGGGCTCGCAGGAGAGTCAGGCTGCGGAAAAAGCATGACTGCCCTTTCAATCCCGAACCTTCTGCCCTACGGCGTATCAATCACTGAAGGAAAAATATTATATAAAAACACAAACCTCTGCAGCTTAACAGAAAAAGAAATACGCGGCGTCAGAGGAAGCGAAATATCGGTAATTTTTCAGGATGTAAGACAATCCTTAAACCCTTTAATGAGAATCGGCAGCCAGATAACGGAAACTCTTGTACTGGGCGGCAGTAAAAATAAAGCAGCTAACAAAAAGACAGCCCTTGATATGCTTGATTCGCTCGGCTTTGACAAACCGGAAAAAATATTTAACGGCTTTGCGCATCAGATGTCGGGCGGCATGTGCCAGAGAATCATGACCGCGATTGCAGTTATTCGCCGCCCGAAACTTTTGTTAGCTGACGAGCCGTCAAGCTCGCTAGATGAAGAAAGCCAGGAACGCTGTCTTTCGCTTTTAAGGGAAATGAATGTAAAAAACAAAATGTCACTTTTGATCATCTCGCATGATTTATCGATCATTCATAAATTTTCAAACCGTTATTTTGTTATGTACTCAGGGAAAATAATGGAAGAAGGCCCTTCAGACGGACTTTTTTCGCCTCTCCATCCTTATACGCAGGCGCTTNTAAAAGCGATGCCGCATAAGGACAAAAAAGGAAACGCGCTGGAAAATATTCCGGGAAGAATTCCTTCTGTGGAAGATAAAGAAACAATAACCGGCTGCCCCTTCGCTCCGCGGTGCGGAAAAGCGAAAGATATCTGCCGTCAGGTTTTTCCGCAGGCAAAAATAANGGGCGGCAGAAANGTTTANTGTTATTTTCCGGGTGANGCATGAAAAGCGAAACCCTGCTGTCCGTCCGCAATGTCTCCAATGTTTACACCGATNGAAAGNTAGGCCTTTTCGGAAAAACGGAATTAAAACACGTTCTTGATAACGTAAGCATGGAAATGAATCACGGGGAAATATTCGGCTTAACGGGAAGATCAGGCTGCGGAAAAACCACGCTCATGCGCTGCATCTTGGGCCTTACGGATTACGAAGGCGAAATATTTTTTTGCGGTGAAAATTTAATAAAAGACAAGCACAGGATACAAATGGTTTTCCAGGACCCGGGCGCGTCGCTCAATCCGGTAAAAAAAATCGGCTGGTTAATGGAAGAGCCGCTTCATATTCATAAAATGGGCGCAAGGAACGAACGCGCCTTAATCGCAGATGAAATGCTTGCGCGTATCGGTCTTGATCCTTCGTACAGAAACCGCCGCGTTTACGAGCTGTCAGGCGGACAGAAACAGCGCATATGCATCGGCCGCGCGCTCCTTATAAAACCTCGGCTCTTAATCGCCGACGAAGCAATCAGTTCGCTTGACGCGTCCGCGGGAGCGCAGATACTGAACCTTTTAAACGAACTTCACGCCGAGTCAGGCTTAAGCATTCTTTTTATTTCGCATAACAAAGACGCAGCCGAATATTTATGCGGAAAAATCGCAGTGATGGAAAAAGGGCGGATTAAATCAATTAATCAAGTCCGCTGAAACAGCCTTTTACTTTGAATAACTTTCCAGAGTTTCTACGATGCACTTTAAGTCTTTAAAAGTGTCAAGATACGCGTATTCGCCGCCGGCATCGCCGTATTTTCCCTGCTGTACGCATTTGATTCCGGCTTGTGAGCAGGCTTCAAGAATTTTACTGGTTCCGTTCACCTTAAACGCTATGTGGTGGATTCC
>WQTB01000201.1 GCA_009786495.1 Treponema sp. | reverse complement strand
GCAAGCGAAGTTGCGCGTATCATCGAAAGCGACAACAGGATGATCGATATTATTCCGTACGGTTTTACCGCACCGGGGGATTTTAAAATAAATTCTTATAAAGTTGAAAACGAAAGGACAATCTTTTCCGTTGCCGGATTTCCGCGCGAAATAAAACTGCGCGTCCCCGGCCGTCATGAAGCGCTCAATACCGCGGCAGCCCTTGCTCTTACCGCTTCATTGATAAAAAATGAAAAAACGGAATTATCCGGTAAACAGATTGATTCAATCGTAAACGCGCTTGAATCTTTTAAAAGCACAAAAAGGCGGAGCGAAATAATCGGCGAAGAATGCGGAATAATTTTCATGGACGATTACGGTCATCATCCCACGGCGATTAAAACAACCTTATCAGGCATTAAAAGTTTTTATCCTTCGCGCCGACTTGTTGTAAGTTTCATGTCGCACACATACACGCGGACTTCCGCGCTGCTTAAGGAATTTTCAGAATGTTTTAACGAAGCTGATATTATTTTCCTTCATAAGATATACGCGTCTGCAAGGGAAAATTACAGCGGCGGAGTTAACGGCAGAACGTTGTATGAAAAAACAAGCGCGGTTCGTTTAGCCATTAGTCATGAAAAAGAAACTTTTTATACCGATGAACCGGACAGCGCGTTTAAGCCGCTGTGTAAAATGCTTAAACCCGGCGACATCTTTTTAACTCTGGGCGCGGGAAACAACTGGCCGCTCGGCGTAAAACTGCTTGAACATTTTAAAACGGCAAAAANTAACGCAGCCGCTGAAACAAAAGAGGCGCTGACATGATCAGCATGACGGGTTACGCGTATCGTGAAAAAACAGGACAGGATTTTTCTGTTACCGCCGAAATAAAAAGCTATAATAACCGGTATCTTGAAATATACACAGTTCTTCCGCCGTGGCTTTCGATGCTGGAAACAAAAATCCGCGAAAAAATTTCTCTGCGCTGCGGCAGGGGAAAAGTGGAAGTTATAATCCGTATCCGCGAACATAATGTTCCTGTAAGCATAAACATAAATAAAAACGCCGCGCGGGCTTATTTTGACGCGATAAATGATATGGCAAGAGACTTGGGTATAAAGGAAAAACCAAGCCTTGCCGCGCTTCTGGAAATGGAAAGCATTTTGGAAATCGAAAAAAACCGCGACGATGATCGTTACTGGCGGGAAATCGAACCGCTGCTTGATGAAGCGATCGAAGCTTTCTGCCGCGAGCGGGAAAGGGAAGGCAAACACACAGAAGACGACATTTTTTCAAATCTTGTAAAAATTGAAAAATCGCTTGAAGCGGTTGCTTCCTTTGCACCCGTGATTGAACAAACGATAAAAGATAATATTAAAACGCGTTTTAACGAACTACTCGGAAATCAGGTTGACGAAAACAGGGTGCTGGCAGAAACCGCGTCTTTACTGTTAAAGCACACAATTTCTGAAGAAATTTCGCGGCTTGCGTCGCATCTTGGCGAGTTTAGAAAAGAAACTACGGTAAATCAGCGTCCGGGGAAAAAATGCGATTTTTTATGCCAGGAAATCAACCGCGAAATAAACACAATAGGTTCAAAAAGTGCTATATTGGATGTTAGCAGCGAGGTTGTTAAAATGAAGGAAGCGCTTGAAAATATAAGAGAACAATTAAGAAATATTGAGTAATTTGGAGAAGCCGAATGAAAGAAAAATTAATGATCGCTATTTCCGGCAAGAGCGGCTGCGGAAATACGACTGTCAGCAAAATGGTTGCCGACAGTCTTGGTCTGCGTTTTATCAATTTTACTTTTCGTTCTCTCGCCGAAGAGCGGGATATGGATTTAATCGCCATACTTGATCTTGCGTCCAAAAATGATTCAATAGACAGGGAAGTTGATACCCGCCAGATTCAGCTTGCCCGCGAAAGCGGCGGCTGCGTGCTGGGATCGCGCCTTGCAATCTGGATGCTGGAAGAAGCGGACATAAAAATCTATCTTAACGCAAGCCTTAAAACAAGGGCGGGACGCATTGTAAAAAGGGAAGGCGGCGATCCTGACGATGTNGGCGTTTTTACCGCAAACCGCGACAGGCGCGATCAGGAACGTTATCTGCGAATTTACAACATCGACACAAACGATTATAAATTCGCAAATTTGGTTATTGACACTGATAATTTAACGCCAAGACAGATTACGGATATGATAATCGGGGAAGTTAATAAAATCCGCGGTTAGATTTTTTTAAATGTTAGTAGAATTATTTTTCTTTATTTAGTATTATTTTAAAACATAACGGATTATTCATAAGGAGAATACTATGACAATAGATCAAATAAACGAGCGGCTTAGAATTGACGAGCACGGAGGTGAAAAACTAATAAGCAATGTCCGTTTATTAATGGGCATTATTTTCACCGTAAGCACATCAGGCGTCGCTGTAATCAGATCGCTTGGCGGCGCGGAATGGCTTCCGTGGCGCGCTCANGCTGTAACAAGTCTTTTGCTTTTCTACGCGATTTTNTTGTTTATCTATGTCCGNAAAAAAGATAAGCTGTCNAATAACTTTAAGTACATCTGCTCATTTATCGACATGACGCTTACTACCGCGATTATCTGGGTCGGCTGCACATATGTAACATTGTCTCCGCCGCTTCCCTTTCTTTCGTTCAGGGCGCTCTTCTATTCAATACTGATTGTGTCGGGATCGTGCAGATACAGCCCGCGATGCGCGTACTGGTCGGGCTATTACGCGGCGGTTTCGTATACTGTTCTGATAATTATTAATAGGGGCGTGCTTGATATACCGCATACTTTTTTGTATGAAGGCGAGCAGTATGATGTAAGTTTTCCGCTGTATTATGAAGCGTTCCGCGTAGCTGGAATTTTGATCACAAGCACCGTAACAGGTCTTGCGAGCAAAAGGCGTCTTAATCTGTTTTATTCGATGATTGAAAGTGAAACGGCGCTGAGAAATGAAATGGACGAAACAAACAAGAAGCATCTTTCAATGTCGATAGACAAGAACAAGCGGCTGAATGAAGTTGTAGTGGAATCATTTGAAGCTATCGAAAATATCAGAAAGCATATTGACGGAATGGAAAAGAAAGTTCAATCGCAGATGCAGTCGATGAGCGGCGTTTCAGATTCAGCGCACAGTATTTATGAACAGGTTGATGTTTTTACGGAAAAAGTAAACACGCAGGCGGAGATTCTGGAAAGATCCGCCCAGGCGATTGAGCAGATGGTTTCCCATGTCGCTTCCGTCCGTTCAATTTCTCATCAGACAAAAATTACTGCGGATTCATTGCTGGGTTCTTCGGAAGAAGGGCATAAAAAACTGATTGAGCTGATGGGCGACATAAAACAGATTGAAACGTTATCAGTTTCGCTTTTAAACGCGAATAAAGCGATCGCAGGAATCGCGGCGCAGACAAATCTTCTTGCGATGAATGCCGCGATAGAAGCGGCTCACGC
>WQTB01000200.1 GCA_009786495.1 Treponema sp. | reverse complement strand
GTCGAAGCAGGCGAAAGCCTCGGTTTTCTTCCGGGCGACCTTGCCCAAAAAATCGATCCTTACCTAAAGCCTTTATATGACGCGATGGAATCATTAATTCCCTACGATGTTATAAACAGGATGGAAGAAACAAGATCGATAGAAATAGCGCCGCTTGCGTATATGCGCGGGCGAAGCCTTAACGACTGCATGATTATCCTTGACGAAGCGCAGAATACGACAAAAGAGCAGATGAAGATGTTTCTTACGCGCATCGGGACAGGNGCGAGAGCCGTAATCACAGGCGATTCAACCCAGATTGATCTTCCGCGGAAATCCGAAAGCGGGCTTTTGCACGCGCTTGATATTTTAAGAAATATCGAAGGGTTAAGCTTTTCGTTCCTGCACACCTGCGATGTTGCGCGTAACCCGCTTATAAAAAAAATAATACAGGCATATGATGAAAATAAATCCTGAACCGTTAAAAAAAAATATAATAAACATNCTGAACAGGTTCCGCACNGGTTCNAATATATTCAGTATGATATTATGCATTGCCGCCGCTCTTGTAATAATTTTAAGCACAACTGATGAAACTACGTTAAATGTCAGAAACATCCTTGGAACTGTTTTTATTGTTTTCCTTTTGTACATTCTTTATGTGATACTTCAAAGCAGCATAATACTTGGAAGGGAGTTAAACGAAAGGGAACGGTATCTTTTATCTTCAATAATCGGCTTTTATATAATAGGCTCCGTAATGTTAAACAACACTTCATCAGGCGCGTTTTCTGTCTTTCCCGTATCGCTTGCGGTTCCCACGGGGCTTTTTATCATGCTGCTCGCCGTTTTTATGGGTAAAAGGCTTGCCGTGATCTTTGCAATCACGATTCCTCTTGGGGCGTTTTTATGCGGCGCGTTTGACAGCCATTCTTATATTATCGCGCTTGTTTCGGGGGTCGCGGCTTCCACTGTTCTTCACATGGCGCAAAACAGAATGAGCCTTATTAAAGCCGGCATAATAATCGCCGCCGCTAACTGTATCGCTGTTGTCGTCGTTTTATTGATTAAGAAAGCCAATCTGTACGATTATCCGGTATTTTTATTCTGGGCGACGCTTAACGGAATCGCCTGCGGCATGCTGACGCTTGGTTTTCTGCCGCCGCTTGAACAGCTTTTAAACGCAGTAACTTCGTTCAGGCTCATGGAACTCTCTGACCTTAACGCGCCTGTGCTCCGCAAACTTTTTACGACGGCGCCTGGAACCTACAGCCATTCCCTTATGGTCGCGAACCTTGCGGAGCAGGCATGTCAGGATATCGGCGCCAATCCGCTTCTTGCCCGCGTCGGCGCGTATTATCACGATATAGGAAAAATGGATAACCCCGATTACTTTGTCGAAAACCAGACGGATCATAACAGGCATGACGAACTCGCTCCNCGCCTTTCTGCGACAATCATCAGAAGCCATGTAAAACTGGGCGTAGAAAAAGCGCTCAGCCTGGGCCTTCCNAAAGACGTCATTTCGATTATATCCGAGCATCACGGCAACTCTGTAATTTCGTGGTTTTACAACAAGGCCGCGGAGAACGACGCGTCTGTTAACATGGAAGATTTTTCGTATCCCGGAAGTCCGCCGCGATCCAGGGAATCGGCGATTGTAATGCTTGCGGACATAACCGAAGCCGCGGTAAGAACATTAACCAAACCCACAGCGCAGAAACTGGAAAAATTTATTCAGCATCTTTTTGATACAAAGATCGAACACGGACAGCTTTCCGAATCGGAGCTTTCGTTTCATGAGCTTGAAGTAATTAAAAAAGCCTTTGTAAGAGCTCTTGCAGGATATTATCATTCAAGAATTGAATATCCCAAACAAGCTTCCACGGCGAAACCGGGCGATAATCAGGAAACGCAGCAGAACGCCAAGGGCTAGAAAATGAACACCGTGATAATAAATTCAGATGATATGGAGCTTCCTTCGTGGAGCNAAAAAGCCGGCGATTTTTCNAAAAAAGTTTTGGATATAAGAAAGCGTAAAAATTGGGAGCTTTCAATTCTTTTTTGCGGCGATAAAAAAATAAAAGAGCTAAATCATCAATACAGAAATAAAAATGAAGCTACGGATATTCTTTCATTCAGTCTGGGCGAAACCATAATTAACGGCGGAAAAAAAACATACATTCCCGGCGATATCGTAATCTCTCTTGACACTCTGCGCAGGAACGCTGAATACTTTAAAATATCAGCGGACGAGGAGTTACGAAGGCTTTTGATTCATGGTATTCTGCACTTAGACGGAATGGATCATAAAACCCTTAAAAAGATCGAACCAATGCTCGCCTTACAGGAGGAGATACTGGAAAAGNTGAAAGATACCGCCATAATCCCGGAAGGCGATCTTCTTTGCGCAGACGCGGATACAAAAAGGTTCCCCGCAGGAGGAGAAAATTGAAAGCCCCTTTTAAGATAAATACACAGGCCATAAAGGAACTTGAAGATGAACAAAAAGAAATGATCAGGGGCGTTGTGGAATTATCCGATACTACAGTAAAGGAAGTGATGGTCTCAAGAACCGATACAGTCTTCGTTTCCGCAGATGATCCAAAGGAAGAAATCCTTGAGCGTATCAGCGAAAGCGAACATTCGCGTTTTCCGGTTTATAAAGACACGGTAGATAATGTTATCGGAATCCTGCATGTAAAGGATGTGCTTGGAGCCCTTGTAAAAAATAAACCTTTTGAAATCAAAGACCTTGTAAGAAAGCCTTTTTTTATCCCTGTGTCTAAACATATTGACGATCTTCTGCGCGAGCTTCGCAGGAAAAAAACCCATTTCGCGGTTGTTGTAGACGAATACGGCGGCGTATCGGGAATCGTTTCTATGGAAGACATAATAGAAGAAATTATCGGCGACATTCAGGATGAGTTTGATCATGAAACAGACGATGTTGTGGAACTGGAACAGGGTGTCTGGCTTTGCGACGCAAGAGTAAACCTTGAGTTTCTCGCGGAAGAAACAAATCTGCAGCTTCCATTCGGCGACTTTGATACTCTGGGCGGTTTTGTTTTTGACCTTTTCGGAAAAATCCCAGTTAAAAACGAAAAAATCGTTTATAAGGATTATGATTTTATTATACAGGAAATGTACGGACATAAAATAAATAGTATAAAAATTGTTACGCATAAGAAGGAATAGTTGTTTAATTTTGGGGGGGCAATGAGTTCATATTTTTTCTTAACCAAAGATTCGCAGGCTGCGCAGATAAAAGACAGGCAAAATAAAAAACTTTGCGTTACTCCGTGCTGTCCCAAAAACAAAAATCCCCTGTATCTTATTCTTTTTACCGCGTTAATTTTGCTTCCGGTATACGCCGCGGCGCAGACGCAAACCGCGGCTTCCTACTATGAACGCGGGCAAAACTACATGGCGCAGGAGAACTGGTATTCTGCGATTGAATCCTTCCTTGAATGTATAAGGCTCAATTC
>WQTB01000199.1 GCA_009786495.1 Treponema sp. | reverse complement strand
TCGTTTTCATCCGGCAAATCGTTTCGCCCCATGTAAATAAATTCTGTTCTGAATACGCCGACAGAATCGGTGTATTCGCACGCGTCAAGTTCTTCATCGCCAGCGCTCTGAATGTTAAGTCCGATGTCAATCTTTACTCCGCAGGACGTCCGCCCTTCGCCAAATTTATACTTTAGCGCGTCTTCCCTGTCACGGCGCAAAGCTTCGCATTTAATCTTAAATTCTTTTAATACGTTTTCGTCAGGATCGCAAATAACGATCCCGCTGTCAGCGTCGACAGCCGCGCTTTGATCTTGTTTTACAGTGTTTAAAAGACAGTCAATGCCGAAAACAGCCGGAATACTGTAACTTTTCGCGATAACCGCGGCGTGTGACGTTATGCCGCCCGTCTCAGTAATTACAGCTAATATTTTTTCTTTGTTTCCCGCGATTAAAGAAGGCATAATCTCTTTCGCCGCGATAATTACAGGCTCATTTATTTCAGACAGATTTTTATTATCACCGCGCCAGAGCCTTAAAAGCAGCGAACGCACATCGGCGAAATCGGCTGCGCGCTCTGCGATTAGCGGGTCTTGAGTTTTCCTTAATAATTCCAGAACATTTTCATAAACATTGTAAACCGCCCTGTCCGCTGTCCATCTGTCGTTTAGGATTTTGCTTTTAATATCATCATTTATAATAATGTCATCCGCGATTTCTTTCTGGGCGTTAAAAATAGGCGCTTTAACAGGATCGGTTTTTTCCATGGAAAGCCTGATTTTTTCAAGCTCGTCCATTGCCTGTTTTTTTATTTTTAAATACCGGTCAAGATGCTGTTTTTCTTCGCCTGATGCAATCAAGCCTTCGGCGGGTATATAGCGTTCTTCACTAAAAATAAATATACGCCCGGCAGCTGCTCCGGGGGCGGCGGATTTTCCCTTTAACACCATAAAAATAAAGGCTGCCTTGCGGCAGCCTTTTCATTTTACCAGCCGTCGACCATATCGTCGGCGTCACGATGATGTTCGGAGAAAAGGTCAGTTTCCGCGCGAAGATCATCAAAATAAATATAATAACTGCCTCTCGCTTCCAGCGGATCGCAGTCAACCCTGAAACCCATTATTTTGATTCCGAAGTTATTTTGATAGTGATAATTCCTCTGTACAACTCCGCTTAAACCGTTATCCGGAGCAGGCGGAATAGCGACAGTCATTCTCTGCCAGCCCATGAAATTCAAGCGGCCCATGTAAAACTCATAATTCCTTCCGAAGAAGTCTTGAATTAAAAGGTAGAGTTCATGGTTAAAATTACGGCCTGCAACCCAAATTGATATTGTCTTTGTAATGCCTTCTACAGGAATCGGGCGTGTCGGATAAATTGTAAAGCTGCTGTATCCCCTGCGAAGGAAATCCACTCTTGTGCCTAGAACGTATGAGTCCTGGATATTCAATCCTTCTTCTTCAGGAATCGGTACTTTATTCGCCGGAGCGCCTGTAAAAAGTCTGGTTGTTGTATAGCCTTCGTCGCTGGACATCGANGATCTCCAGAAACCGTCATGTTCAAATTTGTCGACAGATACTTCCCTGATCAACTGCTGGGCGGAATCAATCCCGAGACTTCCGGCATCGGGAGTTCCTACCTGGGCGTAAACGAATCCTCCAGCGCATAATATTAAAGCAATGATTAATAATTTCTTCATTTTAATTCTCCTTAATTGTTCCAGAGGCTGTCAACATAATCCGGATCGGCCAGCTCATTACCATCAAACAGCGGACTGAACACATCAGTTAATATTTTTAACTGTTTGAGGTATACATAGAAATTATCAACTCTTTCTACAGGCTGCGTCCAAATCCTGAACTTTACAAACGACAGCCCCGCGTACGAAGGAAGNGTTCTTCTTGTCTGAACAATATGGTTCGGGATATTNACGCTNANGTTTCTCCAGCCGAGATATGAAATGTCGCCAAGCCTTAAGGCATGGACAACGCCGCGGTAATCGCGTACAAAAACTTCGATATAGTACCTGAGATTCGCTCCCCAGACCCATACGTCAAGATTCTTGACAACTCCCGGAATATGAATTTCATACGGTTTTTCATCAGGATCATTTGCAAGAACGGGGTAAAGATCGACCCAGTTATAACCCATTCGATCGAACTTGCCGTTTATACCTAAACTCCTAATCGGCGCGCTGTTGGGAGCCCTGTTATATCCGAAAACCTGAACCGGCCAGGCTTCTACATACGTGGTGACCGGGTATTGCACCGTTACACCNTTAGAGTTCTGAACATTAGATGCAAATCTGCTTGCGTCNGTTTTCCAAATATACGGGGCGTCATCATCTCCGTTAAAAGATTCAAGAATCTTTGTTTCCAAAGAGACGGTCGATGCCTGACCATATGCCGAAAAGACCGTTATACATGCCCAAATTATCAGGCAAATAATTTTGAAACTGGTTTGTTTCATCCTTAGACTCCTTTCATAAGACCTTATTTTAATTATATTTAGTAATAAAGTAAATGTCAAATCAAATATATAAAATCAAGGGGAAATTTATCAATCCTGTTGTGATTTCTTTATTTGCCGTACAAGTTCCTTGTCAAATTTCCCNCTGCCGCTGAAGTGAAAGATNGATTTTATAAGTCCGTCCTTTACGCCGGTTTCNGCCGTTTTTACAGCCCGGACAGCCTGCGCCCAAATGGAATCGTCAATAATCAACGNTGTATCCGGCGGCGCGTAAAACGGATCAAGCCATGAAAAAAGAATTACAGGGATGCCGGAGCCGTTTTCAAAATATTCCGACCCTGCGCCTGCCATTACTATGCAGGAAAACACGATATCTTCAGGGCAATCAGAAAACGCCGTAAAAAATAAGATTTCTGGCGTTATATACGGCAAATCCATCAAATTACTAAAATATTCATTTACACCGCGGGAAAAAGCGTCGTTTGCCGGCTTTCCGAACAGCAAATTCTGCCCAGGTTCGATAAAAACAACGATTTTTCCCGCGTTATTTCCCGCAAGAGCCGCGGCAGCCTGCCCCGCTTTGTAAAATTCATTGTCAATATCGGTCCTAAAAACAAAAAAATTATCATCCTGACCCGAAAAGACCGCCGCTAATTGCGACGATACGGTTGAATTGCTGTCCTGCAGATACCTTCCTTCAAGTATGATAATCCGTACCTGCGGATTGTGTTCGTGGTAGTAAACCGCAGACCTTGCGAATCTTAAGGGGAAAATAACAAAATACGGATTTTTGCCGGCTTCCTGAACCGCAAAACGGATGATATCGTCGCCCGCGTCATAAGCCGCTTCGACAGTTTTTACCTGCCTGAAAAGAGCCAATGAAGACCGGAATGTTTCCAGCGTTATCCTTTTCTGTCCGTAAAGACCTGAAAACATCTGGTCTGCGATTATCAGAACCGGAGCTCTGGCAAAAAAAACAATTACCGGGACGGAAAGCGCAATCAATACCGCCGAAATAACCGTTAATATTT
>WQTB01000198.1 GCA_009786495.1 Treponema sp. | reverse complement strand
AAAATTTTTTCCGGCTCAACGCCCCATTCGCTTTTTACTTCATCAGGGCCGACAATATCCCACGCGGGCCCGGAGCTTGAAGGAATCGCTTCTGTTCTTTTTATTTTCGCGGGACGCAGTTCATATGTTCCGTCTCCCGCAAGCTGCAATAAATCCTTATCCGACGATAAAATATAACACTGCCTGTTTTCTTTTTTGCATGTTTGCGCAAGGGTTGCGATNATATCGTCGGCTTCNAAACCGTCAGCCTTTAAACACCGGATGCCCAGAGCTGTTAAAAATTCTTCAACTAACGGAACCTGTTCGTGCAAATCTTCCGGGGTTTTCTGCCTGTTTGCCTTGTACTCGCTGTACATTTTATGGCGGAATGTCGGCGACTTTGAATCAAATATCGCGGCAAGGCGCAGCGGTTTTTCAGGATTTTCTTTCCGCCTGCCTTCGCTGTCCGCGGCGGGAGCGCCGTCATCAATCAANGAAATTATTGTGCGCGCGAATCCAAAAACAGCAGAAACATTTTTTCCCGCGTTGTTGCGCAGCGGNCGCGTTAAAAATGCAAAATANGATCGNTATATCAGTCCGTATGCGTCTATCAGATAAAGGGGAGCCGGCTTATTATCCTGCAGGCCGTTTACTTTCATTTGTAACATAGTAGCATAAAAAGTATTTAATATGATATAGTTGCAAAATGAGCGATTCAGGTGATAAAAAAGATAATAAAGGCCCCATGTTTCCTTTCGGCGGCGGAAAAATGCCCGACTTTAAAGGATTCGGCGGGTGGAAATATCTTCTTATTTATATAGCGATACTTCTTGTGGGGATTAGTCTTTTTAATTTTGTTTTTTTAAACAGGTTAAATCCCGCGATTGATTTTTCAGAATTTAAACTGCGCATTGCGTCAGGTGAAATTAAACGCGTAGAATTAACGGATTCGTATTTTACAGGCTTTACGGATCCCGGCAGCGCCAATTCATCAAGGTCAACGATGACGCCCGCTTACAGCACAACGCAGAATAAAACGTACAGGACAGTTGCNATNAATGATCCTGANTTTATCAAATTGATGGATTTGAATAATGTTTCCTACGGCGCGGTTTCGCGCGAAGGAAACGCGGTATTAAGTTTTATTTTAAGCTGGGTTCTGCCAATCGCGTTTTTTATTTTAATCTGGCGTTTTGTNATTAAACGAATCGGCAACATGGGAAGCAATGTTCTTTCTGTCGGACAAAACCGCGCGGTCATTGTCGCNGAAGGCGANATTATTACGCGCTTTGCCGATGTAGCGGGCGTTGATGAAGCGAAGGAAGAACTTGTCGAAGTAGTCGACTTTTTAAAGAGCCCGGAAAAATACAAAGAGATCGGCGGAAAAATTCCAAAGGGCGTCCTTTTGGTCGGGCCGCCCGGAACAGGAAAAACGCTTCTAGCGAGAGCTGTCGCGGGCGAAGCCAGAGTCGCGTTCTTCCGCATGAGCGGCGCAGATTTTGTCGAGATGTTTGTCGGAGTAGGCGCCGCGCGCGTGCGCGATTTATTCAAACAGGCAAGAAGTAAAGCGCCGTGCATAATTTTTATTGACGAGCTTGACGCAATCGGCAAGAGCAGGATCAACAATATCGCGGGTGGAAACGACGAACGCGAGCAGACGCTCAATCAGCTTCTTGTTGAAATGGACGGCTTTGACGGAACAAGCGGCCTTATAATTTTAGCAGCCACTAACCGTCCTGATGTCCTTGATCCCGCGCTGCTTCGCCCCGGCAGATTCGATCGTCAGGTGCTTGTAGACAGACCGGATTTAAAGGGAAGGGAAGCGATTTTAAAGATTCACTCAAAGCCTGTAAAGCTGGACCCGTCCGTTGATTTGGAAGTTGTCGCCCGCGTTACTTCGGGTTTCTCCGGCGCTGACCTTGCCAATATTGTAAATGAAGCCGCGCTGCTTGCTGTAAGAGCGGGAAGAAAAATGGTAGCCCAGCGCGACTTTGACGAAGCGATTGAAAAAACCGTAGCAGGTCTGCAGAAAAAAACGCGCGTGCTAAAACAGAAGGAAAGAAGGCTGACAGCGTACCACGAAGCAGGGCACGCGATGGTCGCCGCCTTTACACCTAACTCCGATCCTGTCACAAAAATATCGATAATTCCGCGCGGCTTTGCGCTTGGCTACACAATGCAGCTTCCGCTGGAAGACAGATACACAATTACGCAGTCTGATCTTCTGGGCAGGATCGATATTCTGCTCGGCGGGCGCATCGCGGAAGAAATGATTTCGGGCGAATACTCAACCGGCGCCGCGAACGATCTGACCAAGGCGACAGATATCGCGCGCAAAATGATTACCGATTACGGAATGAGCGATCGTTTTAAAAATGTCGCGCTTACTTCGCGCGCAATGGGCATGACCGGCCAGGAGCAGCGCGAGCCTGCTTTCCAGCGCGAGTACGCNGAAAGTACGCAGCAGTACATCGACGAAGAAGTCGCAAGAATTATCGAANCGGAATTCGCAAAAGCGAAAAAAATTCTNGATGACCGCCGCAATATTCTTGATAATGTTTCCGGCGCGCTTTTGGAAAAAGAAACGCTGGACGAAAAAGAATTCAAGGCTCTGCTTTGTATGTATGAAGGCCCGCAAAAACACGTAGATGAACTTGTTTAACATAAGGAGAACAAAATGAGCGATAACGGAATGAACGAAAACAAAACNGGAAAAGTAAAAAANGTGNTAAAAATTATTTTGCGCGTTTATTGCATTATCTGCACGGTTTTATTTACCGCCATACTGATAACNGGCATTGTTGTCTGGGCGAATTTGGGAAAGATAACCGGAACCATTCTTGTAAGGGTTGTTGATAATTTTAATACAGAAATAAATTCAATTGTGTCAAACTTTTTTTCAGAATCGGTTCCGCAGGATATTGCGCAGTTTCANTCGATAAAAACGCTGGACAACGGAAGCCTTCAGGCATCGTTCCAGATNGAAAACAACGCGATGGCAGGCATTGATATTGACAGTTTTCAGAATAAATCCAATATGGAAATCCTTGAAGAGCTTGGAATTACATCAGGCGACATTCCGGCGGAAATAAAATCGATCCTTTCCGTGGTTAAACAGACGCTGGTTCTTGATTTTAANGATCGAAGCGGNAGAACAATTATTAACAGGGAAATCACTCTGGAAGAAATTTCCAGTTTTTTGTAATCAGGGATTTTTATTTATTTCCGGTAATGTATTGCTGGGTAAGTTCATTTACAACTTTCTGGAACGAATCATTTATATCTTTTACATAGATNAGAACTTCGTTATTAGGCGTGCCTTCGGGAAGGAAAAACTGATACGGCTCTGCGTTCAGCGCGTTTGANAGTTTCGCAAGCGTTGTGGCTGAAACTCCTTTTTTACAGTTCTCAATATCATTTATAAAGTTATGTGTAAGTTCTGTNTTTGAAGCAAGGCTCATCTGCGATATATTCTGTAACGATCTTAAGCGTTTTACATTATTACTGATTAACTCCAGGATATATTGTTTATTAATTTCATTTTT
>WQTB01000197.1 GCA_009786495.1 Treponema sp. | reverse complement strand
TGATCGTTGACGTATAACGAATATGTTTTCCCGATTTTAAATTCCGGCGATGTAAAAGCCGAAACCCTGAACGCCATAAGCGCTGTGTAACTTAAAAGTATTTTTTCATTTTCATCCCTTATATCGATGCTGGTGCCGGCAGGCAGCTGCTGGTTAAATGTGACGTATAAAATCGGCTGCGTAGACTGCCCTGACACATTCATCACGCTTCCCGCCGTGATAAGTTCGCCGCCTGTCAACAAAAAAACGCCGTCAAGATCGATTGCGCCTTCCATTCCCATTGACTGCCCGCTTATGGACAATGAACCGCCTTCCAGAAATATATTATTATTGGAATCTATGCCGTCCCTTAACGCGTGTATGTTTATTATCCCGCCCGTTATGCGCACATACATATTCTGATTGGCAGGGCCGCGCATCATCTGCCAGCCGCCGCGCATATTGTTCATGCCCGTAAGCTCGCTGTCTCTTGCGTTAATGCCGTCGTCTCTTGCGTAAACATTTACAATGCCGCCCGTTATGGTGACATTGAGCCCTTCAATTCCTTCATAGCTTTCAATGATATTTATGTAACCGCCCGCGATCAAAACAGACCCCCCTGTTGTTATTCCGTCGTCCGCGGCTTTTATTGTCAGGCTGCCGTTATAGATTGTGATACTGGTCTCCGCCTGCATGCCGTCGTCTCCCGCGGAAATATTAAAGGTTCCGCCGTTTATGGTTATAAATCCGTAATCGGGGTTAGAATCGTTATTTGACTGGATTCCGTCGCCGCCCGCAATCAGGTTAAATTCTCCGTCCTGGATTATTACGCCGTCCCTGCCGCGCAAGGCGTCGCCCGCGGCTGTTATGTTAATTGTCCCGCCGCTTATTACAAGAAAATCCTGCGCGCGGATTCCGTGATGAAAATTCCCAGTGACGTTTAACGTTCCGTTCCCGGAAATAACAAGGTCATGCTGCACAAAAATCGCCGCGTTGTTTTCCGTATCAGAATGAATGCCGTCAGAAATATAATTTACGGTTCCGTCCGCAAGAATTAATTCCACGCTTTTCGATCGCGGGGCGAAAATCGCCTGACCCGCCGGGTTATTTAAGATTACGCCGTCAAGAATTATTTCCACTTCGTCGCTTCTTGTCGCGTTAATCAATATCTGCCCTGTATGTTCGCCTGAAATCCTGTACCTGCCTCCCTTTGTGATAAGCGCAACGCCGTCAATAAATTCGATAGGCGCCGCGCTGACAGCCGTTATCTGCGTAGGCTGAGAGCCAAGAACGCCTGACGCGTACGCTTCGCCTTTGCAGCCCGTAATTATCAGCGTTAAACACAAGAGCATCAGAAATAAATCAGATTTAATACTTTGAAACATTCTTACAGTTCCTCCCTGTTTATATCACGGCTTAGCATAATAGTTAAATTTCCGTTTCTGCTGCGGAGTTCATCGATAAATTTTTTAGGCAGACATGAAGTCTTTAGGCGGACTGCGTATGTCAGTTCAAACAGGCTTCCCAAATTGACTGTTTTTACTTTTTCAAGTTCCGCGCTGCTTGTATATTTCGGGAATATTTCATCAAACAGCCCTTCATAGTCAAGATTCTCAGGTATCTTTATTTTCAGATAACGGATGTTTCCGTTTTCGCCGAAAGAAAAGCGCGTTAATAAAAGCGACACTCCGCCGATAATGAGCAGGAATACAAACGCGTAGAAAATGTAGCCAAGCCCTGTTACAAAACCGATAGCCATCGCGAAAAAAAGCGAACCTATTTCCCTTGCGGTTCCAGGAATCGAACGGAAACGTATCAGCGAAAACGCGCCGGCAACAGCGATTCCAATGCCGATGTTTCCGTTAACAAGCATTATTATAACCTGTACAATCGCGGGCAGCAGCACCAGCGTGGAAGCAAGGCTTTTACTGTACTTGTTTCTGAACACATAAATTCCCGCGATTGCAAGACCGAAAACAAGCGAAGCTATCGTGCAGATGACCATTCCCTGAAGCGTAGGCCCCGAATTAATGATACTGCGATTTAAAAAATCAAGCGGCATTTTCTTTTTCCTCCTTCAAGCCGTGATATTTTGATGAACGCTGCGCGCCTGAAACCATTTGCGCATAACAAGCGCCTACTTTAGAAAAGGACACCGGAAATATTTCCAGCTCGCTGAGTAATCCCGCAAGCCACAACGGAATGGCCCCCGGTGTTTTTATTTCCAAAACCATCTGATCCTGATTCAAAACCCGCCTGTTTTTATTAAACGAAAGATGATTTGCCGGAATCAAATGATAAAAAATATCCCTGTCAAAAGTGACCCGCAAATTATTGTCTTCCATGTCATTATAAGCGATCCTTTTATACTCAACATGAATTTTTTCGCAAACCGCGTTTATCCTTGTAAAGTAATAAATTTCCCGCGAAATTTGCGAATCGTCCGNAGATAAAATGGATAAAATNTCAGTTATGCCTTTTGATTTTAACCTGCTCAGGGGAAAAGCGATTCTGCGNTTGTAAACGATTCCGTCAAATTTTTTCTTCAGCTCAAGATAACCTTTCGATTCNGGNTTATATTGATTATAAAACCGCAGCCGCAGTTTTTCCTTGTATAAAGGTTTTTCCATTGATTCGCTGATAATGTCAAAGTTATCAGTATCAAAATAAACATTCTGCACAAGGTATTCGCCGAAACGGTCGACAGTCATGCGCTGCGCAAGATGCTTCTGCAGAACCGCCGCCTGCCCGCCCGAAATAATGTATTTTTTTTCTTCCCGCATAAAAATATTATCCAAACCATGCCTCCGGTAAAATAACACATTTAATGTTAATTCTACTATATAAAACTGTTTTAACGCATAATTGGTAACTGAATTCTAACTGAACAAATCAGGAAAAATCCCGCTTTTTTTCCAGTTCAAACCAGAACGTACTGCCCCTGCCCGCCTGTGAAACAACCCCGTAATCGCCCCCGTGCATTTCAACAATTTTCTTAACTATCGAAAGCCCCAAGCCTGTGCCTGTAACCGCTCTTTTGTGCGCTTTGCCGCTCCTGTAATATCTGTCCCAGATAAAAGGCAATTCTTCTCCGCTGATGCCTTCGCCGCTGTCCGTGACAGAAATCCTGACGTTCGCATCAGTTACTGTCTGCGTTACAGATACTGCGCGGCTGCCGCCCGAATAATTTACAGCGTTAACAAGCAGATTGTAAAAAGCCCTGTTGATTTTAGTTTCATCAGCATCGATAAATACGTCGCTGTCATAAATAAAATCAATCTGATATTTTTGATTTTTTAGAAGCTCACGCAGTACATCGATTGTTTCTCCGGTGTTTTTTGTCAGATTGACGCGGCTTATGTTCAGGTTTTCCATTCCAGCTTCCAGTTTGGAAATATCCATCACGTCATTTACAAGGCTTGTAAGCCGCTTTGTCTCGTCCATGATCACTACAGCCTGCTCTTTTGTTATTTCCGCGGGAAAATCGCACATCATTTCCGCGTAACTGTAAATTAAAGTTAACGGCGTCAGAAGATCGTGCGAAACATTCGC
>WQTB01000196.1 GCA_009786495.1 Treponema sp. | reverse complement strand
CATCCTTGACCATTCCGCTGCTTTTCCCTAAAATTAGAATATGGAACCGCGAGTCAAGGAAAGGCCGGTAACAAAGACTACCGAAAAGATTAGAGAACCGGATCAATTCAAAGTGATACTTTTAAATGACCATTTCACAACTATGGAGTTTGTGATTGAAATATTAATGGTTATCTTTCATAAGAATATTGATGACGCAAGCCGGATAATGCTGGATGTTCACAAGAAGGGAAAGGGGCTTGTCGGAGTTTATACATGGGATATTGCCGTGACCAAAACCGAGCAGGTTCATGCAGCTGCCAAGGCGAATGAATTCCCGCTTAAATGTATTGTAGAAACTATTTAATTTTTTACCAAAATATATGATTATATTGTATAATAGAAGATATGCGGAATGGTTCCGCTCCTGTTTAACGAGGAAAATGAAATGAAAATTTCCGGTCATGTACAGGCAATTATTGACGCTGCGTACAATGAAGCTAAACTCCGCAATCATGAGTATCTGACACCGGAGCATATTTTATACGCGGCGCTGGCTTTTGATGAAGTTCAGGGNGCGCTTTTTTCCTGCGGAGCGGATTTGGAAGATCTGAAAANCGGNATGGAAAATTACTTTGAACANAAGCTCCCTGTTACTGCGTCCGGCGAGCCGACAAAAACNGTCGGCTTTCACAGCATTATTGAGCGCGCCGTTATACAGAGCAGATCGTCGCAGAAAGAAACGATCGATGTTTCAGATATTCTTGTTTCACTTTACGACGAAGAACGATGCTACAGCGCCTACTATCTGCGGAAAGCGGGCATTAAAAGACTGGAACTTTTACAGATACTTTCCCACAATTCAGGCAGCGGTAATTTNTTAAACTCGGCTATGAAAACNGAAAAGGACGCGGGAACGGCAGGCGCTGACGATGACGCTGATTCGCAGAAAAAAGCGGCGAAAAAAAGCGCGATTGAACGTTATGCGATAGATTTAACGGCGTTGGCNAAAGAGCATAAACTTGAGCCTGTTATCGGCAGGGAAGAAGAGCTTGACCGCACTGTGCAGGTGTTATGCCGCAGGCTGAAAAANAATCCGATTCATGTCGGCGATTCCGGNGTGGGAAAGACNGCGATCACGGAAGGGCTTGCCCAGAGAATTGTCGCGGGTAAAGTGCCGCCTGTCATCAGGGATTTCTGCATTTTCTCGCTCGATATGGGCGCTCTTGTCGCCGGCACTAAATTCCGCGGCGATTTTGAAGAAAGGGTCAAGCGGGTTGTGGAAGAAATGCTGAAGAAAGAAAAAGCGATTCTCTTTATCGACGAGATTCACACGCTTGTAGGGGCTGGTTCAGTTTCAGGAAGCGCTCTTGACGCGTCCAATCTGCTTAAGCCCGCGTTAACTTCCGGCAAGCTCCGCTGCATCGGTTCTACTACTCACGAAGAATACAACAAATATTTTGAAAAAGACCGCGCGCTTTCGCGCAGGTTTTTAAAGATAGATATTAACGAACCTTCAGAAGAGACGGCGATTAATATTTTAAAAGGNCTTAAATCGCGNTATGAAGATTTCCATCATGTTCATTACAGCGATGAAATTATCGAAACTGCCGTGCGTCTTTCGGCGCAGTTTATTACAGAGCGCCGCCTGCCTGATAAAGCCATCGATGTAATTGACGAAGCCGGCGCTTTCGCGCGGATTGAAGCGTATAAAAACCATGAACAGCATATACAAAACTTTTTGTTTGACGAAATGGAAGAAAACGGCATGACAGCTAACAAGGCTGTGTNAGGTGAAACGGAAGGCNGTGCGGAAAGTCCGCAGTCAAAACAGGACGGCAGCATCGAAATTGTCGATATAAAGCTGTCTGTAATCGAAGCNGTTGTTTCAAAGATTGCGCGNATTCCTGAAAGGTCTGTNGGCGAAAATGAAAAAGAAAANTTAAAAGAGCTTGAGACNCGTCTTAAACAGCGGATTTTCGGGCAGGATGACGCTGTCGCCGCGGTTGTAAAAGCTGTTAAACGATCCAGAGCCGGTTTCAGGGCGGAAGGAAAACCTGTCGCGAACTTTCTTTTCGCGGGGCCTACGGGCGTAGGAAAAACAGAGCTTGCCCGTCAGCTTGCCGACATTCTCGGCGTTTCGATGATCCGCTTTGACATGAGCGAGTATCAGGAAAAATACACAGTCTCGCGGCTTATCGGCTCGTCTCCCGGTTATGTCGGTTATGAAGAAGGCGGCCAGCTGACAGACGCAATTCGCAAACAGCCGCACGCTGTCGTTCTGTTAGACGAAATTGAAAAAGCCCACACTGATGTTTTTAATATTTTATTGCAGATAATGGATTACGCGACATTAACCGACAATCAGGGGCGCAAGGCGGATTTCCGCAATGTAATTCTGATAATGACAAGCAACGCGGGAGCAAGAGACATCGGCAAGGGGCTTATAGGATTCGGCGATCGCATTCAGGACGAAAGCGCCGTTAATGACGCGGTGGAAAAATTGTTTACTCCCGAATTCCGAAACAGGCTGGATTCTGTCGTCCGCTTCGGGCATCTTTCGCGCGAAATTATGCTTTCGATTGTCCGCAAGGAGCTTGACGTGTTTTCCGCTCAGCTTGCCGAAAAAAAAGTTACGCTGACCGTTACGGGAAACTGTGTCGAAAAGCTTGCCGAAGAAGGCTACAGCCGCGAATTCGGCGCGCGGAACGCAGGCCGCTTAATTGAAGATAAAATTAAAAGTTTTTTTGTTGATGAAGTTCTGTTCGGGCGTCTGAGCGAAGGCGGAAATGCCGTAGTTGACTGGAAAAATGATTATGAAATGGAAGTTATTGAAGAAACAGAGAGCGTGCAATAACCGGCATTAAATGATTTATAAGGGATATTTGATATTAAAAATATCTGATATTAAAACCGAGTAATGAAGTTTGTTTAATCTGATGGAATTTATGAAAGGACCCGATCCTGATTTTCCGTATCTCAATCAGTCATACCGTTTTAATTTTCCGCAAAGATCAAAATGGGATAATGATATTATCTCTGTCGGCGGAAATCTGTCGCCGGGGATTTTGCTTTCAGCGTATGAGCAGGGAATTTTTCCGTGGTTCGGCCCTGAAGATCCAATCATCTGGCAGTCGCCTGATCCGCGGTGCGTGATCTTTCCTGATACGCTGCATGTTTCTTCATCGATGAAAAAAATATTTAAAAATAATGTTTTTACAATTACATTTGACAAAGATTTTGACGGAGTGATCAAGGGATGCGCGGAGATAAAGCGGCCGGGACAAGCCGGCACATGGATAACCGGTTACATCATTGAAGCGTACACCGAACTGCACCGCCTTGGCTGGGCGCATTCGGTCGAAGCATGGCTTGACGGCGAACTCGCGGGCGGCTGCTACGGTTTATTAATGGGAAGGGTTTTCTGCGGCGAATCAATGTTTGCGAAAAAATCCAACGCGTCCAAAGCGGCGTTCCTGAGTCTTGCAAAATATCTTTTTGACAACGATGCCGCCTTCATTGACTGTCAGGTTCCGAACAGGCACCTTATGAGCCTCGGCGGGGAAGAAATGTCGCGTAACAATTTCCTAGAGCTTCTTGATATG
>WQTB01000195.1 GCA_009786495.1 Treponema sp. | reverse complement strand
AAGGATTGCTCCCTGCTTTTATATGAACCCATAGATGATCTGAAATCAATTTCCTGCGGCCTGTTCGCAATTCCCGCAGGGCTCGAATCGCCTTCAAAAACATCGAGCATTAAAAGCATGTAACGCAGCGTGTCTTCCGTTAAATTGTTTTCTATCCTTACCCTTATGGAACTGTGAACGGGAAAAATTACAAGATCATATCCGTCCCATATTTTTTCTTCAATCCGAATTTCTGAAATCGCGGACAATAGCTGCGGAGCGTTAACCGAAAGCTGCTTGATGCTTTCTGTGAGCGAAACCAAAGACGCAGGCAGCCGCATGTTAAGCGCGGGATTTTCAATCCCCGAAAGCACCGGCAGATCGTCTAACACAGCCGAACCCGGCTCCCCTGCCCTGAAAAACACTCCGTGCCTGTCCACATACAAAGGCACCTGCCTTGCGCCTGTGCTCATTAAGGCGGACGCGACAGCTTCGCGCGGATTAAGATAGATTGTCAGCCTGTCCGGGAAATTTTTAATTACAACCGCAGATTCAACCAGTACGATGGACGAAAGCCTTTCCTGTATATTNTTAATGTCAGCTGAAACATAAGACGTGTTCTCGTCAATGCCCGCGGCGGAAAGTATCTGCGCGCGGCTTAGTCCCTGAAAGCCGTGAATCTCTACATTGGAAAACGGNATAAAAGGGCTGATTCCGAAAAGCCAGACAAGCTGAGCNGTAAAGATCACAGCGGCGATAATTATAAGCCTTTTAACGCCTTTTTCNATTTTACCGCGGGAAACGCCGCCTGAGACGTTTGAGTTTTTCTTTTTCTCCGCAGTTTCATTTTCGGAGGCTTCATCAAAATAAAAATCAGTACTCACCTTCCGTCTCCCTGTCGTTTATTTTTCTGCTCCAGAAACCATTATTTTTTCTTCCGCCGCTTCTTGCCACATTTACGATCATGGCGCAGCAGATAAGGGTTGTTACAAGCGAAGAGCCTCCCGCCGAAAAAAACGGCAGCGGGATGCCTGTCGCAGGCAGCGCGCCTGAAACAACCGCGGTGTTTAAAAGAGCCTGTGTGATTACCATTGTGGTTAATCCCGCGGCCAATAGTCTTGCGAAAATTGTTTCGCTTTTCAATGCGGCCCTGTAGCCGAGAACGGCGAAAATTGTAAACAGCGCAAAGAAAAAAAGTATCCCCAAAAAACCTGTTTCTTCAACATACGCGCTGAAAATAAAATCCGAATGAATTTCAGGAATGCTCGCAATCTTGCGCGTTCCTTCTCCGATTCCTTTTCCCCAGAACCCGCTTGAAATAATCGCGTCACGGCTTGCGTTAACCTGAAATCCGGCTCCCAGAGGATCCCATTCAGGTTTAATAAAACTTACAAGGCGCCTTACTCTGTGCTCCTTGGTAAAAACCAAAAGCGCCGAAACAGGAATAATGACTGCGACTGCCGCAATGAAATACCTGTACTTCATTCCCGCGAGAAAAAATATGATCATCGCGTTAAACACAATAAAAACAGCCGTAGAAAAATTATTCTGAATGTATATAAGGATGAAAAAACCGCCTGTAACAAGCGCCGGGGGCAGAACTCCAGAATAAAAATTATCAAGAGCGGACGCGTTTTCCTTAAGCGGATCAAGGTTTTCAGATTTCTTCGCGATTATATGCGCAAGATATACAGGCAGCACAAATTTAACCATTTCCGAAGGCTGATACGACGCGGAACCTATTTCTATCCAGCGCGACGCCCCGTACCTTTCAATTCCAATTCCAGGAACCATTGTCAATGCACATAACACAATCGCGAAAAAAACCATCAGCACTATAAATTTTCTTATTATCTCAAGATTAATCCTTGAAAGTATAATAAAAACGAAAACGCCAGCGGCGCCGAAGACAAGCTGCCTTATAATAAAATAATGGCCGTTTTTGAAAAAACGCTCCGCGAACGCGTATGAAGCGGAATAAAGAGTTATCAGTCCTGTTCCCAGCAAAAGAATTATGCAGAAGTACAAAAGATGAACCTGAGCTTTTTGATTTTGAAGCGCGCCCGGAAGCGGCTTGTCCGCGACAAACTGATACATGCCGTTTCCTATTGAATCTTTAATGTTGAAAGGGCGATAATCGCGAAAAGACCGCCCAATATCCAGAACCGGATAACTGTTTTTGTTTCCGACCAGCCCATAAGCTCATAATGGTGATGCAGCGGAGCCATTTTAAAAACTCTTTTTTTCCGCAGCTTGAANGAAACAACCTGAATNATAACAGACGCGATTTCAAGAATAAAAACGCCGCCTATAACAAGAAGCAGAATTTCTTTTTTGGTGATAAGNGAAATAACCGCGATCACGCCGCCNAGCGACAGGCTTCCGACATCGCCCATGAAAACTTCCGCNGGNTGAGCGTTAAACCAAAGAAACCCGACGCATGCGCCTGCGGCCGCAAGACAGAAAACCGTAAGCTCGCCTGCCTCGGGATAATACGGTATCCCAAGATANTCNGAAAAATCCACGCGTCCTGTAATATATGTAAGAACCGCAAGCGTAAGAAACACAATTATTAAAAGCCCCGCAAGAAGACCGTCAAGTCCGTCAGAAAAATTAACCGCGTTTGATTCGCCGACTACAAGCAAAACGGCGAACGGAATCCAGAGCCACCCCATGTCTACAACAGGGTCTTTGAAAAACGGAATATAAAGTTCTGTTGTCCGTTCGTCGCCTGTAAAGTAAATTACTAAAACAACAGCTATCGCAACTGCAAACTGAAAAACCAGTTTGGCCCACGCGGGAAGCCCTTCAGAATTCTTGCGCCTGACTTTNAGGTAATCATCGAAAAATCCGATTGCGCCGAANGCGATAAAAGCGCCCATTGTTATCCATATTGCTATATTGCGGTAATCGCCCCATAACAGCATGGAAATAACAACCGAAAAAATTATAAATATTCCGCCCATTGTGGGAGTTCCGGATTTTAATAAATGCGTCTGAGGTCCGTCTTCGCGTATAGACTGCCCNATTTTTANTTTTTGAAGAAACTCGATTATCTTCCCGCCGAAAATAAAACANATTAAAAGCGTAGTCAAAGCCGCGAACGCGCTTCTGAAAGTAAGGTAGCCCACAACCCTGAACGGAGTAAAATGACTGAAAAGAAAATCAAAAAATTCAAGAAACATTGCACACTCCTTGCTTTCCGGCGTCCGCGGGCATTAAAACGCCTGTTAACCTTTCAAGAGCGCAACCCCGCGATCCTTTCAGGAGCACCATGTCGCCGTCCTTAATATAACCGCCCAGCTCGCGTGAAAGTTTATCAATGTCATTTGTATATAAAAATGTTTTATTTTTATTTTTTAATACAGACGCCGCGGCTTCTATTTCCGCGCCGAAAAGAAAAATCATGTCGGCTTTTGAACCGGCAAGGCTTTCCCCGAGTTTTTCATGCTCATTTTGCGAAGCTGCGCCAAGCTCAAGCATATCGGCGATTACGTAAATTTTTCTTGCGCCTGAACCGCGCGGCAGGTCAAGCGTGTCGCAGAATTCAATGCCTGCAGCCGTTGATTCGGGATTCGCGTTATAACAGTCGCGGATAATTAAAACTTTTCCTTTTAATACTTC